>NZ_JBHZPG010000019.1:0-96014 GCF_042788005.1 Peribacillus sp. YIM B13472 | reverse complement strand
TAGCATGAATTCACGAGTAAATGGAGCAAACTCACGAGAAAATCGTAAATTTACGAGTAAATAGTGTGAATTCACGAAAAAAAGGCGGCTGTTCCGGAAGGTCAGCCGCTTTCTTCTATTTATGGTATTTCTGTTGATATAGTCGCTTCGCTTTTTCTGTGTTTGCGAAGTGGGTTTTCGTGAATTCGTGTAATGAATCTATTCCTTTTTCATGAATCAATCTTGCGGCCGCTTCATCGACTGCAAATCCGGCACCTTTAGGGATTTTGAATCCGGCTTTTTCACTCAGCAAGTCAAAGCGTTTGACGAATGCATATCGGGCAATGATGGATGCGGCTGCTACTCCAAGGTGAATGCCTTCCGCTTTTGTGCATAGATAGGTGGCATTAGCTTGGAATAGTTCTTGGCCTTTGAGGTAATTGAAAAATACCTCTGGTTGAGCAAATTGATCAATAAGGACCGCTTCCGCTTGTTCCGGCTGGATTTTTTGCATGAGATTCTTGATTGCTTGGTTATGGAGGAGTGCCTTCATTTTTCCTTGTGACATTCCCTTTGCCTGCAGCGCATTATATTTTGGGTTGTCGCATGTGAGCAGGCTGAATGGCACTACATCCTTAATCTGTTTGGCAATTTCGATGATCTGTGGATCTTTCAGATTTTTGGAATCCTG
The DNA here is from genome assembly GCF_042788005.1 of Peribacillus sp. YIM B13472. NCBI lineage: Bacteria > Bacillati > Bacillota > Bacilli > Caryophanales > Bacillaceae > Peribacillus > Peribacillus sp. YIM B13472. The sequence continues at coordinate 95,344 of NZ_JBHZPG010000019.1, read as the reverse complement.
GACACCAAGCTCCTTCAATAGTGAGAGTTGCTCCTTTTTTGCATATACGGCTACGACGGTGATCGGGCCGAAATAGTCTCCTGTTCCTACCTCATCGGAACCGATCACTGACATGGTTCCGATATTTGCAGGCGGCGAATATCGATGGACGTTGACTGATGCAGATGATGCCGTTTTTTTCTTTGGAGCCGCAGCAGTGGTGCCTTTTTGCCACTTTCCCGCTTCTAGTTCGGCATTCTTACCCTGAAAAAGTACCTTTCCGGATTTATAGGCGGTCACCGTACATAGCGGCGGTTTTGCGGAAAAGATGCTCCCCGGCGGCAGCTTGGCGGCCAAGGATGAAGAATAATGGGACTTCATCGCCTTTATTTGTTCAGGACTGATAAGTAAAACAACATGGGACATAATGGGTTAGCTCCTAACTTCATTTTGTTTATTAGGTGATCTTCTTCCTAAATCCGCTTTCGTTTGACAAATTATTGAAATTTTTATGCAAGAAATGACGATGTACTCTCTTTCGTGACGAAAAACTTCATGATATGATAGAATTAGGATTGTTTAGATTGGGGGCATCATTTTGTCAGACGATAAACGAAATAAAACAACAGTTGATATATACGGACAACCATATACAATCGTCGGCACAGAAAGCGCAAGTCATATGCGCCTGGTCGCTTCAATGGTTGACGAAAAAATGAGAGAGATCAGGATGAAAAATCCATACTTGGATACAAGTAAACTAGCGGTGCTAACGGCCGTGAATACCGTCCACGAATATATTAAATTAAAAGATGAATTAGACCAGCTTCAACTGGAATTAAAGAGAGAGAAGGACTGAGTACATGCTTGATTTAGCAATTCTGGCCATTCTTTTAATCGGTTTATTAATCGGTTTAAAGCGTGGCTTCATTTTACAATTGGTTCATATGACAGGGTTCATTGTAGCCTTCATCGTCGCTTATGTATTTTACGGAGATCTTGCTCCCAATTTGAAATTGTGGATTCCGTTCCCAACGATGGGGGATTCCTCGACCCTTAATATGTTTTTCGATACAGTCGGGCTTGATACGGCATATTACAATGCAATTGCCTTTGCAATCATTTTCTTTGCTGCCAAGATTCTTTGGCAAATGATAGGATCCATGCTCAATTTCATTACCCACCTACCGATATTAAAGCAGCTGAATCGCTGGGGTGGAGGGATATTGGGTTTTCTCGAAGTCTATCTTATCATGTTTATTATATTATATATAGCTGCCATGCTGCCAATGGATTCCATCCAGAAACCATTAACTGGCTCATTTCTGGCAGAATCGATCGTGAAACATACGCCGTTCCTTTCCGAGCAAGTGAAGGAACTTTGGTTTCATGATGTAAAACAATCTTAATGTCAGTATAAGAGGGCCTGCCTCCCGTTCAAAGTCCTGGATTCCTATACTTTGAACGGGGGAGGCCCCTTTTTATGTAGCAGCATGTAACTTCCCCCTATTTGATTCGAAAGTTAAGAATCTGACTGCTTGTACTTTACCTCCAAGAAAGGTATCTTTAAGAAAGTGAACAATGGACACCCTACTAATTTTTTCGGCGGTGAATTAAATGACAATTAATAAAAAAGATATCATTAAACTATTAGAAAAAATTGCAATATATATGGAACTAAAAGGAGAGAACCCGTTCAAGGTTTCAGCTTTCCGAAAGGCAGCTGGCGCCTTGGAAACGGATGACCGGAGCCTTTCGGCCATCGATGACTTTACCGCTTTAAATGGAATCGGGAAAGGAACGGCCTCCGTCATAGAAGAGTATATAAATGAGGGGAAATCGACCGTACTTGAAGAGCTGCAGGAGCAGGTGCCAAAAGGATTGATTCCGCTTCTGCAGCTTCAAGGTCTGGGCGGGAAGAAAATTGCCAAGCTTCATAAAGAGCTGCATGTCAATGATGTGAATGATCTTAAAATCGCCTGTGAAGAAGGCAGGGTCGCGGCGCTTGCCGGTTTCGGCAAAAAAACGGAAGAGAAGATCCTGTCTGCTATTGCCGAGGCGGGTTCAAGGCCCGATCGGCTGCCCCTTGCCTTCATGAGGCCGATTGCGGATGATATTGAAACGGCCCTTGCTAACATGGAATACATCATCCGTTCTTCCAGGGCCGGCAGCATCCGGCGTATGAGGGAAACCATCAAGGACCTCGATTTCATCATCTCGACAGATCATCCCGAAGAAGTTAAGGATCAACTGCTTGCATTGACGGGGATAAAGCAGGTGATTGCGGCCGGTGATACAAAAGTATCGGTCGTGCTTGATTATGAATATGATATTTCTGTCGATTTCAGAATCGTGAAGGATCAGGAATTCATCACGACACTCCATCATTTTACAGGTTCGAAGGATCACAATGTGCGGATGCGCCAGCTTGCTAAAGATCGCGGCGAGAAAATCAGCGAATATGGGGTGGAAGTGGCTGAAACCGGTGATGTATTGACGTTTGAAACGGAAGAACAATTTTATAATCATTTTGATCTTCCTTTCATTCCGCCAGAACTGCGTGAAGACGGAACGGAAGTGGAGCATTATGATGCTAATGAACCTCTCATATCTTTAGAGGCCATCAAAGGTGACCTGCATATGCATACCACATGGAGTGATGGGGCCCATACGATTGAAGAAATGATTGAAGCATGCCGTGCAAAAGGGTATCGGTATATGGCCATCACCGATCATTCGCAATATCTGAAAGTGGCGAACGGCTTGACCGTGGAACGTTTACGGGAACAAAAACGTATCATCCATGAACTAAATGAAAAATACGCTGACTTTACCGTTCTTTCAGGGATTGAAATGGATATACTTCCTGATGGGACCCTTGATTATGACGATGAGCTGCTTGCCGAGATGGATTTGGTGATCGCATCGATTCACTCTAGCTTTTCACAGCCTAGGGAAACGATCATGGAGCGCTTAAAAACGGCTCTGAATAATCCTCATGTAGATATCATTGCCCATCCAACGGGAAGGATCATCGGCAGACGAGCCGGATATGATGTGGATATAGAGATGCTGATCGAACTGGCCCGTGAAACGAATACTGCCTTGGAATTGAATGCGAACCCGAACCGATTGGATTTGGCACCTCCCCATCTGCGCAAGGCACAGGAAGCAGGCGTTCCGATCGTGATCAATACGGATGCCCACAGCATCGACATGCTTGAACATATGCCTGTTGGGGTCTCATCAGCAAAAAAAGGCTGGATTAAAGAATCAACGGTTCTTAATGCAAGGGATACGGATGGATTATTGGCGTTTTTAAAGAGAAATGATTAACTATTTGCCCATAAATAAGGAGGAGCTTTAACTCCATGCATAATAAAGCTTTAAAGACATTGGAATTTCATAAAATAAAAGAACAATTAATTTCACACGCATCCTCATCCATAGGAAAAGAGAAGGCAGAGCAATTGACGCCTTCCACGGATTTTGAAGAGGTGTCGAGATGGCAGGAAGAAACAGATGAGTCAGCCAAAATCGTCCGGTTGAAAGGTAACATGCCATTGGGCGGGATTTTTGATATCCGTCCGCATGCAAAAAGGGCACAGATCGGCGGAATGCTCTCACCGATGGAATTGATGGAACTCGCGAGTACGATTCGTGCCGGAAGGATCCTAAGCCGATTCTTTGAAGAACTTGCAGAGCAGGAAATTGATGTTCCGCTATTGGCCGAATATATCGATTCCCTTCATCCATTGATAGATTTGCAGCAGGAAATTACGTATGCAGTAAGTGAACATGGCGAAGTGATGGATTCTGCAAGCGACAAGCTTCGTACCCTAAGAAACCAAATTCGGACGAACGAAAGCCGCGTCAGGGAAAAACTAGAAAGCATGATCCGTTCTTCCAATGCATCAACAATGTTATCCGATGCCATCATCACCATCCGGAATGACCGATTCGTCATCCCGGTAAAACAGGAATACCGGAGTGTGTATGGCGGGATCATTCATGATCAATCCTCATCAGGGCAGACGTTGTTCATTGAACCGCAAGCAATCGTTCAGCTGAATAATGTCCTGCAGGAAACCCGAGTGAAGGAAACACAGGAAATAGAACGGATATTGGTCGAACTATCGGAAAAAGTCGGTGCGTACACTCCTGAATTGCTTCATAATGTCAAAGTGCTTGCACAAATCGATTTCCTTGTCGCCAAGGCAAAGTATGCAAAAGCGATAAAAGGGTCCAAGCCGATTCTGAATAATGAGGGACGCGTGAAATTATTCAAAGCGAAACACCCGCTCATTCCGAGTGATGTTGTCGTGGCCAATGATATTTTTCTTGGTGAAGAATTTACGACAATCGTCATCACCGGTCCGAATACAGGTGGTAAGACGGTTACCCTGAAAACGATTGGCCTCTGTACGTTAATGGCCCAGTCCGGTCTGCAAATCCCTGCGCTGGATGGTTCCGAAACGGCTGTGTTTTCCTCTGTTTATGCCGATATCGGCGATGAACAGTCGATTGAACAAAGCTTAAGTACATTCTCTTCGCATATGGTCAATATTGTCGATATCCTAAAGCATGTCGATTATGACAGCCTTGTTTTATTCGATGAGCTTGGAGCGGGAACTGACCCACAGGAAGGTGCTGCTTTGGCCATTTCCATTTTGGATGAAGTGTATAAGCGCGGAGCACGTGTGATTGCAACGACACATTATCCGGAATTAAAGGCGTATGGATATGATCGGGAAGGCGTCATTAATGCAAGCGTCGAATTTAATGTGGAAACCTTGAGTCCCACCTATAAACTTTTGATCGGTGTACCAGGTAGGAGTAATGCGTTTGAAATTTCCAAACGCCTTGGTTTGGAAGAAAGCGTGATAAGCAGCGCCCGCAGCCATATTGGTGAGGATACGAATAAAGTTGAGAATATGATAGCCTCCCTTGAAGACAGCCGCAAAAAGGCCGAAGAAGAAGAACAGGAAGCCAAGAATCACCTGGAACAGGCGGAAATTCTTCATAAAGACCTTCAAAGGCAAATTGGTGAATACCATGAAGAACGGGATGCGATGGTTGAAAAGGCAGCAAAAGAGGCAGCGGCAATCGTTGAAAATGCACAAAAGGAAGCGGAAGCGATTATTGCCGACTTACGTAAACTGCGGCTTGAAAAGCATGCCGATGTTAAAGAGCATGAACTGATCGATGCCAAGAAGCGGCTTGAAGAAGCAGCGCCAAAAGTGAAAAAAACATCAAATAAAGCTGCAAGGCCCCTGGATAAAAGCTTGAAACCTGGAGATGAAGTAAAGGTCGTAAGCTTCGGTCAAAAAGGTCACTTGATCGAGAAGGTCTCAAATAAAGAATGGCAGGTCCAGATCGGGATCATGAAAATGAAGGTGAAGGAGTCTGACCTGGAATTCATCAAGGCCACCAAAGTAAAAGAAACAAAGCCCCTCACCACGATCAAAGGCCGCGATTATCACGTTAGCGTCGAACTTGACCTCCGTGGAGAACGCTTTGAAAATGCAATATCAAGAGTTGAAAAGTACATTGATGATGCTCTTTTGGCCGGTTATTCGAGTGTTTCCATCATTCATGGTAAAGGAACGGGTGCTCTTCGGTCCGGGGTCCAGGAATACTTGAAAAATCACCGCTCTGTCAAAAGGATTCGCTTCGGCGAAGCCGGTGAAGGCGGAACAGGTGTTACGGTGGTGGAATTTAAATAAAGGAAAGCGGTCACTCCGGCCATTCAGCCAAGCCGGGTGGCTAGTTACCATTCGGGAGTTGGACCATGGTGAACATGTGGGAAAATGAATATGTATATATAGCTGCTCGTTACAGTGTCGTTATTCTGTGCATGATTGTTTTTTTAGCCATTTTTGAACTTGTCACAAAGTACAAGAACTGGGAGGAAATCAAACAAGGAAACCTTTCTGTCGCGTTGGCAACAGGTGGTAAAATATTTGGGATCGCCTATGTATTCCAACAGTCCATTCTCCATCAGAATTCGCTTCTTACCATGATTGGCTGGGGCGTATACGGATTTGTCCTGCTATTGATCGGTTATTTCATTTTTGAATTTATGACTCCTGGATTTAAAATAGATGAAGAGATACAAAAAGATAATCGGGCAGTTGGATTCCTATCGATGATCATATCAATCGCATTATCTTTTGTCATCGGCGCAGGGATTTCTTAATGCCCTTCATGAGAGGGAGTAAGCTGTGGAGAAACTTGCAAAAGTCTTAATTGTTTGTTGCGGAATCTTTTTTCTGTTTGGAATCATATATATGACATTCTTCAACTGAAGCGGCCATTGTGCCGCTTCTTTTATTTGAGTTCCATTAAAAAGAGTGAGGGGGCATGTATAATAATGGTCAATTCTCATCATAGGGTCTCTTTATACACTGAAATTCGGCAATTGTAAGAAAATCCCGATTGTATTATAATGAAAAGAGTATTGAGAATATTCAGAAGGAGGGGGCAAATGAGCAATAAGCCATGGCAAGCTATTTACCCGGAACAGATACCCGCTGTTTTGTCTTACGAAGATAAACCTCTTTATTCTTTTTTAAAGGAATCAGCCGAAGAATTCCCCGATAAAGTATCGATTCATTTCCAGGGAAAAGAATTAACTTTCCGGGAAGTGCATGAATCTGCTTTAAAGTTTGCAGCCTATTTAAAAAGTATCGGTCTTCAAAAAGGTGAACGCGTTGCCGTCATGCTTCCTAACTGCCCACAGGGTGTCATAGGCTTTTTTGGGATATTGATGGCCGGCGGAGTCGTGGTTCAAACGAATCCAACCTATACTGAACGTGAATTAGAATATCAAATGAAAGATTCCGGGGCGAAAATAATTTTGGCGATGGATATTTTATTTCCCCGTGTTGCAGCAGTGGCATCAAGAACGGATATAGAACATATAATTGTAACCGCTATCAAGGAATATTTACCTTTTCCGAAAAACCTTATCTATCCTTTTATTCAAAAAAAGCAATACGGCATTGTCATCAATGTGGAGCATGAAGGGAATCATCATTTATTTTCCGAAATCATGAAACGAAAGATGACTGAAGAAGTCACTGTGCCGATCGATGTGGATAATGACCTTGCCCTTTTGCAATATACTGGTGGGACAACAGGCTTTCCCAAAGGGGTCATGCTTACCCATAAGAACTTGCTGGCAAATACGAAAATGTGCAATGCATGGCTTTATAAAAATAAGCGCGGTGAGGAAAGGATCCTTGCGATTCTGCCTTTCTTCCATGTATACGGTATGACTACAGTCTTGGTTCTTTCCGTCATGGAAGGGAACACCATGATCATCATGCCAAAATTCGATGTCGAAGCGACGCTTAAAACCATCCAAAAACAGAAACCGACCATGTTTCCAGGAGCGCCAACGATGTATATCGGCCTCTTGAACCATCCGGATATCGCTAAATATGACCTTTCTTCCATCAATGCCTGTATAAGCGGTTCTGCATCATTGCCCATAGAGGTTCAAGAGCAGTTTGAGAAAATTACCGGCGGGAAGCTTGTTGAAGGCTATGGACTTTCTGAAACCTCACCGGTGACCCATGCTAATTTCATCTGGGATCAGCCGCGTGTAAAAGGAAGCATTGGGCTGCCGTGGCCAGATACTGACTCGGTGATTCTGTCCCTGGAAACCTTTGAAGAGCTTCCTCCGAATGAAATAGGCGAAATTGCCATAAAAGGACCACAGGTAATGCAAGGATATTGGAACCGGCCGGATGAAACGGAAAACACCTTTAAAAATGGCTGGCTGCTTACAGGAGATCTGGGTTACATGGATGAGCAGGGGTTCTTTTATGTGGTCGAGAGGAAAAAGGATACAATCATTGCAGGCGGTTTCAATATATATCCACGAGAAGTGGAGGAGGTGCTATACGAGCATGAGGCCATACAGGAAGTGGTTGTGGCAGGTATCCCTGACCCTTATCGCGGTGAGACCGTTAAGGCCTATGTCGTACTGAAAAAAAATGCCAGGGCCACTGAAGAGGAATTGAATGAATTTGCCAGAAAGAACCTGGCTTCCTATAAGGTGCCGCGCAGCTATGAATTCAGGGATGAACTTCCTAAAACGACGATAGGAAAGATTCTGAGAAGAGTCCTTATCGAGGAAGAAAAGAAAAAAATTTCCGAGGAAAGAAAAGAAGCTTAAACAAGCGCCCCCTTTTAACGGAGCAGCGGAAGAAAGCTCCGTGTTTTGCAGAACGGCTGGACAACCTATGGATGGGGGCTGTACAATGAACAGAAGTGAATGTCAGGACCCCTAGAAGTTTTTGCTTGACAGTAAAGGGTCGTCATTTTATGATAGAAATATGAATGATGATTCATTCATTTTCTGAAAGGGGACATCCAGTGAAAAGCAACAGACCAAAGTATAATCAAATTATTGAAGCGGCCGTTATCGTCATTGCCCAAAACGGTTACTATCAAGCCCAAGTATCCAAAATCGCCAAGCAGGCAGGCGTAGCGGATGGCACCATATATTTATATTTTAAAAATAAAGAAGATATCTTAATATCATTATTTCATGAAAAGATGGGCTCTTTTGTGGAACAGATCGAAGAAGAAATAAAAGGAAAGACCACTGCTTCGGATAAACTGCATGTGCTCATCCAAAAACATTTTAAAAACCTTTCAGAAGACGTGAATTTAGCAATTGTCACTCAGTTGGAATTAAGACAGTCGAATAAAGAATTGCGCCTTAGAATTAATGATGTGTTAAGAGGGTATTTGAATTTAATCGATCAGATCATTATTGAAGGAAAAGAGAACGGCGAATTCCTGCCTGATTTAAACAATTTACTTGCCAGGCAGATGATTTTTGGAACGATTGACGAAACAGTGACGACTTGGGTCATGAATGAGCAAAAGTACTCCCTTCCTGACCTTGCACCAGACGTTCACCGCCTCCTAATTGGCGGCTGTGGCCTGAAAAGTTAACGATTTAAATAGAGGATGGCTAGCCATCCTCGAAAGAATCGATTAATCCTGCTTCCCCTTTATCGGGAAGTGATACATATTGAATTTTCAAAAAAGTTCGAATAGCATGCCTGGAGGGATTGATATGGAATATCTTAAGCTTTCTGTCGAAAATCATGTGGCTTTTATAACGATTGATCATGCACCTGCAAATGCGCTTTCTTCGGCTATCATCGGAGAGCTTTCACAGGCCTTCGATCAAATTGAAAAAGACGAAGCCGTACGGGTTGTCCTTCTTCATGGTGAAGGAAGATTCTTCTCTGCAGGAGCAGACATTAAAGAGTTTACTGAAGTGGAGAACGGGAAAGCTTTCGAGAAGCTGACCAAGAATGGTCAATCTGTATTTGAGAAAATCGAATCTTTTCCAAAACCGGTCATTGCAGCCATCCATGGAGCAGCGCTTGGCGGAGGATTGGAGCTGGCTATGGCCTGTCACATCCGATTGGTCACCGAAAGGGCTAAACTTGGTTTGCCTGAGCTGCAGTTGGGCTTAATCCCTGGATTTGCCGGGACCCAACGTCTTCCTCGTTATGTAGGCATGGCAAAGGCAGCTGAAATGCTGTTTACAAGTGAACCGATTTCAGGTACCCAAGCTGTGCAATGCGGATTGGCGAATCATGCCTTCACGGATGAAGAACTGATTCCAAAAGCTAAGGAACTAGCCAATAAAATTGCCAAGAAAAGCCCCCTGGCTTTAAAGTCGGCCATTGAGTTATTAAATTATTCTAAGCATGATTCCTATCATAAAGGTGTGGAAAGGGAAGCTGCCCTCTTTGGCCAAGCTTTCGATACCGCTGATGCACAAGAAGGAATCAGCGCTTTCATTGAAAAAAGGGAAGCTGTATTCAAAGGGAAATGATGATTCGGTAGAAATAACTATTTATATATATCATGCAGGATTTTGATGAAATCTGTAGAACAATACTATATATCAATAAAATTCATAATCTTCAAAACTCAAATCATTCGGGAGGTATTATCGTGAACATTTATGTACTGCTGAAAAGAACATTTGATACAGAAGAAAAAATTACACTATCCAACGGGAAAATTAATGAGGATGGAGCGGAATTCATCATTAATCCATACGATGAGTATGCAGTTGAAGAAGCAATGCAGGTACGTGATGCACAAGGCGGCGAAGTAACGGTTATTTCTGTCGGAACCGAAGAGGCTGAAAAGCAATTACGTACAGCGCTGGCAATGGGTGCTGACAAAGCCGTATTGATAAATATAGAAGACGACATAGAAAATGGCGACCAATTCACGACTGCCAAAATTATAGGTGAATACTTAAAAGGTAAAAATGCCGATTTAATCATTGCAGGAAACGTAGCAATCGATGGGGGTTCTGGTCAAGTGGGACCGCGCGTTGCCGAAATTTTAGAAATTCCTTATATTACAACCATTACTAAACTGGACATCGCAAATGGAAATGTAAGCGTTATCCGTGATGTCGAAGGGGACTCTGAAACGATAGAAGCATCCCTTCCATTGTTGGTGACAGCTCAACAAGGGCTAAATGAGCCGCGTTATCCATCATTGCCAGGAATCATGAAAGCGAAGAAAAAACCGCTTGAAGAATTGGAATTGGATGACTTGGATTTGGAAGAAGAAGATGTTGAGGCAAAAACAAAAACGATTGAAATTTACCTTCCTGCTAAAAAAGAAGCTGGAAAAGTATTGGACGGAGAAATCGGTGATCAAGTTAGCGAACTTGTTCAATTATTACGCAGTGAAGCAAAAGTGGTTTAATCTTAAACGGTACTTTTCAAAACAACACACACGACAAAAGAAAAATAGAGCACAGGAGGTTTTTATAAATGGCTAGAAAGTTTCTTGTATTGGGCGAAGTTCGTGACGGTTCACTAAGAAATGTATCATTTGAAGCTATCGGTGCGGCTAAACTTGCTGCAGATGGCGGGGAAATCGTAGGTGTTTTAGTTGGTGACAGTGTTCAAAATTTCGGAAATGAATTGATCCAATATGGCGCGGACCGGGTTGTGGCAGTAGAAAATGATCAATTGAAACAATATACTTCAGATGGATATGCGCAAAGCTTGCTTGCCGTCATCGAGCAGGAAAAGCCAGAAGGGATTTTCTTTGGACATACGGCCCTAGGAAAAGATCTTGCACCTAAATTGGCTGGAAAGCTTGAATCAGGCTTGATCTCGGACGTTACATCCATTGAAGTAGAAGGCGGAAATATCGTTTTCACCCGCCCGATATATTCTGGTAAAGCATTTGAAAAGAAAATTGTTACGGATGGCGTGATATTCGCGACAATCCGTCCGAACAATATCGAACCATTAGCGAAAGATGAGTCCCGCTCTGGTGATGTTTCTACATTAAGTGTGGACATTAAGGATTTACGCACAATCATTAAAGATGTTGTTAGAAAAGCTAGCGAAGGGGTCGACCTTTCAGAAGCGAAAGTAATCATCGCAGGTGGACGGGGCGTGAAAAGTGAAGATGGTTTTGAACCATTAAAGGAACTTGCACAAGTTCTTGGCGGAGCGGTAGGAGCTTCCCGCGGAGCATGTGATGCGGACTATTGCGATTACTCATTGCAAATCGGGCAAACGGGTAAAGTCGTAACACCTGACCTTTATATCGCCTGCGGAATTTCCGGTGCGATCCAGCATTTAGCGGGGATGTCCAACTCCAAGGTTATCGTTGCCATCAATAAAGACCCGGAAGCTAACATATTCAATGTGGCTGATTATGGAATTGTCGGAGACCTTTTCGAAGTCGTTCCATTACTTACGGAAGAATTCAAAAAACTAAAAGTTAACGCTTAATAGAGATAATACAGATAAGGGGGGCAAGACATTTGGCATAAGCCGATACATGTCTTGCCCCTTTATTTGGGCTAATAGGCAGGACTTCAGCCTGCATATTTACTCTTTTTTTGGACATCCTACCACTGAAGCAAAATATTAGCATCGATTCGAGCAACAATGGTATACTGTCTTTAGTTATTTGAGTAAATTTGAGGAGGAAATATATATGGCTATTGTAAATGCAACTGACCAAACTTTCACAACAGATACTAGCGAAGGTGTTGTTCTTGTAGATTTTTGGGCTCCATGGTGCGGACCTTGTAAAATGATCGCTCCTGTTCTCCAAGAGCTTGATACTGAAATTGGCGATACAGCAAAAATCGTAAAAGTGGATGTAGATGAAAACCAAGAAACAGCAGGAAAATTCGGTGTGATGAGCATCCCGACATTAATCGTCCTTAAAGACGGTGAAGTGGTTGATAAGGTTGTTGGTTTCCAACCTAAAGAAGCACTTGCTGAACTTATTGCAAAACACGCGTAATAGTAAGTTAGCTAAAAAAAGCTTCAAGTCTGCGGACTTGAAGCTTTTTTCGCTATCTTGATATATAATGATTGTAAAAATGGGAGAACAGGAGGCTGAATGCATGAATCAACAAATAAAGAATAAACTTGCCCTTCTTCCCGATCAACCTGGTTGTTATTTGATGAAAGATCGTCAGGGAACGATCATATATGTAGGCAAAGCGAAAGTGTTGAAAAATCGTGTCCGTTCTTATTTTACGGGATCTCATGATGGAAAAACATTTCGTCTCGTGAATGAGATTGCGGATTTCGAATACATCGTCACATCTTCTAATATCGAGGCTCTTATTTTAGAATTGAACTTAATCAAAAAACATGACCCAAAATATAATGTCATGCTAAAGGATGATAAGACCTATCCTTTCATCAAGCTGACTGCAGAACGCCACCCTCGTCTAATCATTACGCGAAAAGTCAAAAAAGATAAAGGGAAATATTTCGGTCCTTATCCGAATGCATTTGCAGCTAACGAAACGAAAAAATTGCTCGACCGCATCTATCCCCTAAGAAAATGCAATACTTTACCAGATCGCGTTTGTCTCTACTATCATCTTGGCCAGTGTCTGGCCCCATGTGTATATGAAGTAGAGGAACAGGAATATAAAAAAATGGTGGATGATATCAACCGGTTCTTGAACGGCGGGCATACTGAAATAAAAAAAGAACTGACTGAAAAAATGCTAGTGGCATCTGAAGAGCTCGATTTCGAGAGGGCCAAGGAGTTCCGTGACAAGATTGCCCACATTGATATTACGATGGAGAAGCAAAAAATGATGACGACCGATTTCATCGACAGGGATGTATTTGGCTTTGCCCATGATAAAGGATGGATGTGCGTCCAGGTATTTTTTGTCCGGCAGGGTAAATTAATAGAAAGGGATGTTTCGCTTTTTCCGGTCTACGATGAACCCGAACAGGAACTCCTTACATTCCTCGGTCAGTTTTACGAGATTACGAACCATTTTAAACCAAAGGAAATCTTGCTGCCTGAATCAGTGGATGCTGAAATGGCCGAAGGGCTGCTTGGTGTCAAAACGATTCACCCCAAAAGGGGGGCGAAAAAAGACATGCTTAAATTGGCGAATAAAAATGCCTCCATCGCCCTTCAGGAAAAATTCTCTTTGATTGAAAGGGATGAAGAAAGAACGATCAATGCGGTGGAAAACCTCGGGAATCAACTGGGTATCTATACTCCGCATCGAATTGAAGCTTTCGATAACTCCAATATCCAGGGAAGTGACCCTGTTTCCGCTTTAGTCGTGTTCATTGATGGGAAGCCGGAAAAAAGAGAGTACCGAAAATATAAGATCAAGACGGTCAAGGGACCTGATGATTATGAATCGATGCGTGAAGTGGTCAGAAGAAGGTATTCACGAGTATTGAAAGAAGGGCTGCCGCTTCCGGACTTGATCATCATTGATGGCGGAAAGGGACATGTCGAAGCCGTTCGGGATATTTTGGAAAATGAATTGGCCCTTGATATTCCGCTTTCAGGCCTCATTAAGGATGAAAAGCATAGGACATCGCAATTGATGATCGGAAATCCTCTTGAAATCGTACCTCTTGATTCACGGAGCCAGGAATTTTACCTATTGCAAAGAATTCAGGATGAAGTGCATCGGTTCGCGATTACTTTTCATCGCCAGCTACGCGGGAAAAATGCGGTTCACTCCCAGCTTGATGATATTCCAGGAGTCGGGGAAAAACGCAGGAAGCAATTATTAAGGCATTTTGGATCATTGAAGAAAATCAAAGAGGCAACAGTCGAGGAAATCATGGAAGCTGGTATGCCAAAAGGGGTAGCCGAGGGAATCGTTAGAAAATTACAAGAATAATCTTGCTACCGATAAATCTCTATGCTATGATTAAAAGGAATTTTTAACTAGACAACTTAAAAGTGCTGATAGAGGTGCGGAATTCAAGAGTAAAAACCTGGAGAAGTATGAGCTTCCATGAAAGGTTTTGAAAGGGGATGACGCCGAAGGAAGACAAGACTCATACCTTGTTTTCCTGGTCCGACATTTAATAAATGGCGGATTGTCAGGGTTTATACCCTGGAGAGCTATCTCACTGTGTTTACAGTATTAGATATGTGATCACAGCAATGAGATATTTCTCATTGCTTTTTTTATTGCCTAAAAAGTAGAGAGGGTGCATGAGGATGGCATTAATCGTTCAAAAATTTGGCGGAACATCCGTCGGAAGCGTAGAGAAAATCAAAAATGTTGCCAAACGGGTAATCGAGGAAGCGGAGAATGGAAATGAGGTAGTCGTCGTTGTTTCAGCTATGGGGAAAACAACGGACCAATTGGTTTCCATGGCCCGTGATATTTCCGGAACCCCTAGCAAAAGGGAAATGGATATGCTATTGACTACTGGGGAACAGGTAACGATTTCCCTGTTAACGATGGCATTGATTGAAGAAGGATATGAAGCCATTTCGTATACTGGCTGGCAGGCTGGCATGCAAACGGAATCCGTTCATGGGAATGCCCGGATTTTAAACATCGATGCCACAAGGATCCAAGCCCAGCTTCAAGAGAAGAAAATAGTGGTCGTGGCCGGTTTCCAGGGTAACGATGTAAATGGGGAAATCACAACCTTGGGGCGAGGCGGTTCCGATACGACGGCGGTTGCCATCGCTGCAGCGCTGAATGCGGATAGATGCGATATTTATACGGATGTAACGGGTGTTTTCACAACGGATCCACGCTACATAAAAGGCGCGCGAAAACTCCAATCCATTTCTTACGATGAAATGCTGGAACTTGCCACCCTGGGGGCGGGCGTCCTTCATCCACGGGCTGTCGAATATGCAAAAAATTATCAAATTCCGCTTGAAGTCCGTTCAAGCATGGAGAGAGAATCAGGAACGATCATTGAGGAGGAAGCAACTATGGAAGAAAACTTAATTGTACGCGGCATTGCTTTTGAAGACAGTATTACGAGGGTCACAATCTATGGTTTGCCCCAATCACTTGGTGCATTATCCACAATCTTCACGACACTTGCGAAAAACCGGATTAATGTGGACATCATCATTCAAAGCATGACTGCCGAGGATACGACCAATCTATCTTTTTCCACAAAAAGTGAAGATACGGAAGCGGCCTTGATCGTGCTGGAAAATAATAAAGAACGATTGGGATTCGACCGGGTCGAAACGGAGAGCGGGTTGGCCAAAGTGTCCATCGTCGGATCTGGTATGGTATCCAATCCCGGAGTGGCTGCCGAGATGTTTGAAGTGATGGCCAATACTGGCATCCAGGTGAAAATGGTCAGCACATCGGAAATTAAAGTTTCGACTGTCGTCAATGAAAAGGAAATGGTGAAGGCGGTTGAATCTCTCCATGAAGCATTTAAACTTGGTCAGCATGCAAATGTGCTAGCTTAAGTGTCAGGAGTCCAATAAAAAACAGACTTCCGGTAAAAAGGGTAAGTCTGTTTTAAGGGCTCATTAGATTGGATCTCTGGGATCCCATTGGATGGTGAATATCACTTTTTTTGCGCGGCGTTTGATTTCTTCCGTTGATTCGCTGAGGAATTTTTTTTGCAGTGAAAACTGCTCGGCAAGGAAACCGGCTTCAAGCTGGAAGTGACAATCAGGGTGTAAATCCAGGCGGCGGCTGATTATTTCACCCGTCAGGGATAGTTCCATCTGGTGTTTCGTATATTTCAAGATTTCCAGATTGCCCCATCCAGCGCTTTGGAAAAATTCAATAACTTCCTGATCGCCATTCAATGGGAATTTTCTTGCTAATTGTTTACCTGCCCAATAGAGGATTTGATTAGAGTCTTTTCCGAGAATATCGTTCAATAGAACTTCTCTGATCAATTCGTACCCGAAAGCTGGAACTTTGAATTCTTCAGTTTGGATTTCTTCTGTTTGAATCTCTTCTTCTATCGCAGCAGCAATATTTTTTTTCATAATTTATCGCCTCTTTCTGTAAATCTATTATAAACGTATTTCTTTTGCAAATTATACTGTTTTTTATTTATTTAAATATCAATTGGAAAAAAATGAGAAATTATACCGAGATATTAATAGATTAATTAGTAATTTCTCCAAAATATATACTTGATAGATAAAAAATAGACAATTTAATCCAATAAAATCTATTCTGAAAAAGAGATTTCTTGTATCCGTTTTCTTGACGCACATTGAAGTCAGGAGTAAAATGGACATGTCACATAATTGTAAAGGGAGTATAGAGGAGTTTTCTGACTCTATACTATATTTTCACGCGGAGATAAAAGGTAGCCACCAGTTTATCTTTGCATGATTTTTCACAAATTAAGGGGGGGCACTTAGTGGCAAAAAATCGTGAGTTTGGGAATCGTAGACTTCATTCACTACTTGGAGTTATTCCGATCGGGCTGTTTTTGTTGGAGCATTTAGTTACCAACTATATGGCAACAAAGGGACCGGAATCATTTAATTCAGCAGCACATTTCTTAGAAAGCATACCATTTCGTTATTTCTTGGAAATCTTCATCATTTTCTTACCTTTGATTTATCATGCGGTTTACGGGATTTATATCGCGTTTACGGCTAAAAATAATTTGGGTAGATTTGGATTTTTCCGGAATTGGATGTTCTTTTTACAACGTCTAAGCGGAATCATTACGTTGATTTTCCTGGTTTGGCATGTTTGGTCAACTAGAATTCAAGCAGCATTAGGTACAGAGGTTGACTTTGACATGATGGCAGAGATTTTCTCTAATCCATTTATGATTGCATTTTATTTAGTTGGGGTCATTTCGACAATTTTCCACTTCTCTAATGGATTATGGTCATTTGCAGTGAGCTGGGGTCTGACAGTTTCACCTAAATCGCAAAAAATCATGACTTACGTTACTTTGATCGTTTTCGTTCTTCTTTCTTATGTAGGGGTTAGCGCAATTTTCGCTTTCGTATAAGAAGATAGAGTTTATTTATAAGTATTAGGAAAAACATAGCTTTGCTAATGGAAATAAGGGAGTGACAGAATTGGGTAAAGGTAAAATTATTATCGTTGGTGGAGGTCTAGCTGGTTTAATGGCTACGATCAAAGCAGCAGAGCTGGGACAACAGGTAGATTTATTTTCTTTAGTACCTGTTAAACGCTCTCACTCAGTTTGTGCCCAAGGCGGAATCAATGGGGCAGTAAATACAAAAGGTGAAGGGGATTCTCCATATATCCACTTTGATGATACAGTTTATGGCGGAGATTTCTTGGCTAACCAACCACCGGTTAAAGCGATGTGCGAAGCAGCACCATCGATCATCCATATGTTTGACCGTATGGGCGTAATGTTCAACCGTACTCCGGAAGGTCTTCTTGATTTCCGTCGTTTCGGTGGTACTCAACATAGCCGTACAGCATTCGCTGGTGCAACAACTGGTCAGCAATTACTTTATGCATTGGACGAGCAGGTTCGCCGTTATGAAGTAGAAGGCCTTGTAACGAAATATGAAGGCTGGGAATTCCTTGGAGCTGTTATCGATGACGATCAAACAGCACGCGGTATCGTAGCACAGAACTTGACTTCAATGGAAATCAAATCATTCCCTGGCGACGCTGTCATCATGGCGAGCGGCGGTCCTGGAATCATTTTCGGTAAATCAACTAACTCAATGATCAATACAGGTTCAGCAGCATCCATTGTTTATCAACAAGGTGTAAATTATGCAAATGGTGAGTTCATTCAAATTCACCCGACAGCAATCCCTGGAGATGACAAACTTCGTCTGATGAGTGAATCCGCTCGTGGTGAAGGTGGACGTATCTGGACATATAAAGACGGAAAACCTTGGTATTTCCTTGAAGAAAAATACCCTGCTTATGGTAACCTTGTACCTCGTGATATCGCGACTCGTGAAATCTTCGACGTATGTATGAACATGAAGCTTGGCATAAATGGAGAAAACATGGTTTACCTGGATCTATCACATAAAGATCCTAAATTACTTGATATAAAACTTGGCGGAATCATTGAAATCTACGAGAAATTCATGGGTGAAGATCCTCGTAAAGTCCCAATGAAAATTTTCCCTGCCGTTCACTATTCTATGGGCGGACTTTGGGTGGATTATGACCAAATGACTAACATCAAAGGTTTATTCGCTGCAGGTGAGTGTGATTACTCACAACATGGCGGTAACCGTCTTGGTGCGAACTCACTTCTTTCTGCAATCTATGGTGGTTCAGTCGCTGGACCGAATGCCGTTAAATATATTGAAGGCCTTGATAAAACTTCAGAATCCATTCCTTCTTCATTGTATGAAGGGTTCGAAAAACAAGAACAGGAGAAATGGAATGAAGTCATGTCTCTTGATGGTAACGAAAATGCGTACATCCTTCACAAAGAGCTTGGTGAGTGGATGACACAGCATGTTACTGTAGTTCGTTACAATGACAAGCTGAAAGAAACGGATAACAAGATTCTTGAGCTGATGGAACGTTACAAGAAAATTAACATCAATGACACGGCTAAATGGAGCAACCAAGGGGCAGCCTTCACTAGACAGCTGCAAAACATGATGCAATTGGCACGTGTTATCACAATTGGTGCTTTAAACCGTGACGAAAGCCGTGGAGCTCATTACAAACCTGATTTCCCAGAACGTAATGATGATGAATTCATGAAAACTACAATGGCGACATTCAAAGGCTTGGATCAAGCACCTGAATTCCATTATGAAGATATTGATGTATCACTTATCGCACCGCGTAAACGTGATTACACTACGAAACATTAAAGAGGGGGAGCAAAAAAATGGTTGAAACTAAATCTGAGACTAAAACAGTCCGTTTTATAATCACTCGTCAAGATACACCGGATTCAGCTCCTTATGATGAGGAATTTGAATTAGCGTACCGTCCGAATATGAATGTAATTTCCGCTCTAATGGAAATTCGTCGTAATCCAGTAACAGTACAAGGCAAACACACTACAGCAATCGCTTGGGACATGAACTGTCTTGAAGAAGTATGTGGTGCTTGTTCAATGGTTATCAATGGTAAACCTAGACAATCTTGTACAGCTCTTATCGACCAATTAGAACAGCCGGTTCGTCTTGCTCCAATGCGTACTTTCCCTGTTGTTCGTGACCTTCAAGTCGACCGCAGCCGTATGTTCGACTCATTGAAAAAGGTAAAAGCATGGATTCCAATCGATGGAACGTACAATCTTGGACCAGGACCTCGTATGCCAGAAAAGAAACGCCAATGGGCTTACGAGTTATCTAAATGTATGACTTGCGGTGTTTGTTTGGAAGCTTGTCCGAACGTAAACAGCAATTCAGACTTCATTGGGCCGCAACCATTATCGCAAGTTCGTTTATTCAATGCACATCCAACAGGTGCAATGAACAAAGCTGAACGTTTAAATACGATCATGGGTGATGGGGGACTTGCAAACTGCGGTAACTCACAAAACTGTGTGCAGTCTTGCCCTAAAGGCATTCCTTTAACGACTTCGATTGCCGCGTTGAACCGTGATACTACGATCCAACAATTCCGTAACTTCTTCGGCAGCGATGAAGTTTAATAATGAACATGAAAGAACCTGTATCTTATGATATGGGTTCTTTTTTTCTCATTGTTTTACATACGTAGACTTGGTTGGGAATCGATAGCAATAATAAACGATTGATAACTGGGATCGAAGTGTAAATGCGGCACCAAGCCAACGGTAAAGGATTTGTTTAATGAAGTAGCTTGATAAAATTGACCTGCTTTCAATAGAAAACCCTTTTCATTATCGATGTTTTCTTATAAAATGAGTGAATAGTCATTCAATTCAGAAAGGGTGTGCACAAGTTGGGCAGAATATCATATATCGATAATATAACGGAGTGGATCAATGATTTTTCTTTTAAACATGAGATTAAGGTCCGCTTTTCGGAAACTGATATGTTTGGGCACTTGAATAACACGATTCCTTTTACTTATTTTGAGGAGGCTCGGATTGAGTATTTCAACAGTATGGGGTTCATGAAGGATTGGACCTCGGCTGAATGCGGTGAGATGCCGGTTGTTGCAAATTTACAGTGTGATTTCCTGAAGCAGATGTTTTTCAATGATCAGTTGACAATCCATGTGAAAGCTGACCATATCGGAAATTCTTCAGTGGACATACATTATATGGGGACCAAACAAGATGGTTCAATTTGTTTAACGGGCAGGGGGACGATTGTACAAGTCTCCAAGGCCACCGGAAAGCCCGTACCTTGGACGGAAGAGATGAATCGATCGATGTGGCATACAGAGCTGAACATTCCTAAAAATATTTCCATTTAGACAAGTAAAAGAGTCACTCCATTGCCCCAGCCGACATACTATATCTTGACTAAATAGACACCCACTCCGGGTTTTATGCTGGTGAAGGCAAGGAGGGTAACATTACTTGAAGGAGAACGAATTCACTCATAAGCCACTACTCACCAAAAGAGAAAAAGAAGTATTTGAGTTACTAGTACAAGACAAAACAACAAAAGAAATCGCAGGTGAATTGTTTATTAGCGAAAAAACAGTTCGAAACCATATTTCGAATGCGATGCAGAAGCTTGGAGTTAAAGGACGTTCGCAGGCAGTCATAGAACTCCTTCGTATGGGAGAACTTAAGCTTTAATGTGTTAACACTTAATACGTAAGCCTTATAAATAATTTCTCTCCCGTTTATTGGCAGCATATAAGGAAGGGCAAAGCAACTTGGTTGTTTTGACTTCTTTGGATGCTGCTTATTTTTATGTATGGGGTTTCATTATGCTTCCAGGCAATCAATCTTGAAAATCATTTCACTTTCATCCAAAATGGTAGTATGATAAGTTTCATGAAGTGGGGAGCTGTGTGTATGGATGAAGAGAAGCAGGCGGCATATGTAGCCGATATCGAGAAAGAATTGCGCTATGTATCGACATGGCTTAAGCAAAGGGGAAGAGAAATTCTCCATGATTATAAAATTACCATTCCTCAATTCGTGGCTTTGCAATGGCTTTTTGAATCAGGCGACATGACGATTGGCGAATTGTCCACGAAGATGTTTCTCGCCTTCAGCACAACGACGGATCTGATTGATCGCATGGAGAAACATCAGCTTGTTCAGCGTGTCAGGGATGAAAAGGACCGGCGTGTGGTTCGAATTCACCTTCTTGAAGAAGGTGAACGGATTATCGAAGAAGTAATTAATAAACGGCAGCAGTACTTGAGTGGCGTGTTAGTCAATTTTAACGAATCTGACATCAGGTCCCTCAAAGGGATTCTAGCAAAACTACATCTAGAAATGAAAGAAAAATGAGGCGAGTTTTTTGAAACAACCGATAGGCATCATTGATTCAGGGGTAGGCGGCTTGACAGTAGCTAAAGAAGTCATGCGTCAGCTTCCAAATGAAAATATAATTTACTTAGGTGATACAGCAAGATGCCCTTATGGGCCGAGGACTAAAAAAGATGTCCAAACCTTCACATGGCAGATGACGAGGTTCTTGATGAAGAAGGATATAAAAATGCTGATCATCGCTTGCAATACGGCGACTGCAGCTGTACTGGATGAGATCAGGGCAATACTTCCGATTCCTGTGTTGGGTGTCATTCATCCAGGGGCAAGGGCGGCATTGAAAGTTTCTGATACCTTGCATATTGGCGTTATTGGTACGGAAGGCACGGTAAAAAGCAAAGCTTATGACGACGCGCTTGCCTCCATCAATTCCGATGTGAAAGTAGATAGTTTAGCATGCCCGAAATTTGTCCCAATCGTGGAAAGCGGGGAGTTTCAAGGGGGTATCGTCAATAGGGTCGTGGCACAAACCTTGAACCCGTTGAAGAAAACGAAGATCGACACATTGATCCTTGGCTGTACCCATTATCCACTGCTGGGGCCTGTAATCTCTTCCTATATGGGGGATGAAGTACAAGTCATTTCCTCTGGGGAAGAGACGGCCCGTGAGGCAAGTGTCATTTTGGATTATTATAAATTAATTAATAAAAGCAAGCTCCGTCCAGTTCATCGCTTTTACACAACCGGTTCAAGAGATATGTTTGGTTCCATCGCGTCGAGCTGGCTCGGTATTCATGTCAATGACATCGAAACAATTAAAATTGATCACTTATAAGGCTTCCATTTGGAAGTCTTTTTTTGGAAGGGAAAAATGAAAATATATTGTATATAGCTACAAGCCAGGATGGATATATCGCTAGAGAAGATGGAAGCATAGATTGGCTTTAAGGGACAGAAGGGAAAGGGGATTCGGTTGTTCCAATCAGGATTTCCTGAAATTCCAATGAAGCTGACAAAGATGCAGCAGTACGGGCAAGTTGCCCGGCTCCTTTATCAGAGAGAAAAATAATTGGTCTATTTTCCCCTGGGGCTCGTATAAATAGGAGTACAAACTGTCCTAGGAGTGATTTTATGTCCAATAAATCAAAAGTAACAATGGCTGTGACCATTCTGGCATCTTCTTTTTGGCTTTCGGGCTGCGGATTATTTGGCGGTGAAGAGAAAAAGGAAATTGATCCACCAAAGGATGTTTCTTTAGTCGAGGATGAATCTTCATTGAAAGAAACAGAAACGAATGGTGAGGAAAAGCCAGCGACTGATGGAGAAGAAGGCGCTGTTGAATCGAAAACGGTGAAGACGGAGTTATATTTAATTGATAAAAGCGGGTATGTGGTTCCACAGACATTGGAACTTCCTAAATCGGAAGCTGTCGCTAAACAGGCCCTTGATTACCTTGTCAGTAACGGTCCAGTCACGGATAAACTTCCAAATGGATTCAGGGCCGTCATTCCTGCGGATACCCAAATAAGCGTGAACATTAAAGACGGAGTGGCTGTAGCGGACTTTTCACCGGAGTTCAAAAACTATCAGAAAGAGGATGAACTCAAAATCCTTCAAGCCATTACATGGACCCTGACACAATTCGACTCGGTCGATAAAATCCAAATGAGAATCAATGGGGAAGATATTTCCGAAATGCCTGTCAATGGCACACCGATAGATGAAAATATCTCAAGGTCGTCAGGAATCAATATCGACACGAGTGACGTGGTCGACATTTCCAATACAAAAGCACTGACCGTTTATTATGTAGGCGGTGACGAGGAGTACACTTATTATGTTCCGGTGACGCGCAGGATCAGTGAAACGGTGTCTGATAATGTAACAGCAGTCATTAAGGAATTAACGAAGAGTCCTTCGGGTTCTAGCCTGCAAACAGGGTTCATGAGTGATGTAGCTTTACTTGACGAGCCTAAAGTGGCAGAAGGTAAGGTCAGCCTCAATTTTAACGAAAATATCCTTGGAAGCTTTAAAGAGAAAAAGGTATCACAAGAAGTCCTTGATGCCTTGGTCCTTTCTTTAACGGAACAAAAAGGAATTGAAAGCGTTGAAGTACAAGTGCAGGGCAGCGCCGATGTTCTTAATGAAGAAGGAAAGAAATTATCCGAACCAGTGGTCCGTCCAGAGAAAGTCAACACAGGCAGTTTTTAAAGAACGATATTATATTAGAAATAGCACAATGAGGCAGCCAGAAGCTGTCTCTTATTTTTTTGCCTCCAGAATTGAATTACCACCCTTTAAGAGCCCCTGTTGTATAAATCTTGATTATTGCATTAGTTGAAAACTAATACCCCTGCCAGGCAATTTCTCGTATCGTGAGAAAGTTTTTACATAAATAAATTTTTAAAAGGGGAAATTACTTTTAATAATGCAATCAATGGGGGGATAGTATGGATCAAAAGGTAATTCAGGCTGTACACATCTATGTTTTAATCATTATGAATACAGGATTCATGGTACATGTACTGATCCTTCCCAATATCTTAACTGCATCTCAACGCGATGCATGGGTAAGTGTCATAATAAGTATTGTTCCTTGTATCGTTTGGACCCTATTTATTTTTTATATTTATAAAAAACTAGATAAAGAAGATATAATCGCTTTTCTGAAAAAATGGTCTACACCTTTTGTTACATATATTTTCACTATAGCATTTGGGTTGTACTTTATATTTAACGCCTTCATTACCGTCAAATCTACAGTGATTTGGGCAAAAGCTAATTATACTCACGACATACCAAACATCGTAGTCGTTAGCCTATTCACTTTTATTTGTATTTTTGCAACGTATAAAGGAATACGCACCATAAGTACTTTGGCTTTCCTGTTTCTTCCGTTGGTCACTTTTTTCGGGATATTCGTGGGGCTAGGGAATACGAGTAATAAGAATTACGAATTATTGTTCCCGATATTTGAAAGCGGGTATCGCAATACTCTAAATGGAATTTTGTATACGAGTGCAGGATATTTAGAAATTATCGTTTTTTTATTTTTGACTCCTTACCTGAAAAATAAGCTAAAAGCCAAGTGGCTTTTATTAGTTGGTGTAATATTAATCATGCTGACGTTAGGACCCCTCATGGGAGCGATTGCAGAATTTGGTTCTGTGGAAGCAGTGAAAATGAGGAATCCAGCTTATGAACAGTGGAAGTTGTTAAGGTTTGGCTATTATATTACTCGACTCGATTTCCTGTCCATTTTCCAATGGCTTTCAGGTGCCATGATTCGAATAAGTTTATGTTTATTTATAGGATATAAATTAATCTCAAATTCAAAACATCAGAAGTGGATACTGCTTTCCCTATATTCATTAATTGTTTTTGGGACGCTAATCCATTGGGATGCCACTTCATTTTTTTATTTTATATACAAATATTTCTTTCCAATCAGTAGTCTGTTTCTTTTAAGTGCTGCAATTATACTGTTATTCCTTATTATAAAAAAGGAAAAAGGAAAAGGAAAAGGTGAAACATTATGAGGAAGGGAAAATTGAATGGAACTCCTTCTTGCATTGACCAAATCCAAAAATGGTTCGAACATTCCTCTGATGTTGTTTTAAGGACAAAAACATTTGATCCTGAAGGTCGTAATTTGTTGGGGTTTTTATATGCGCAAAACTTAGTGGATATGCAATTTATCAATGAAGTGATACTGCCTACAATATCAAAAGCGGTTCAAGAAAATGGGGTATTAACAATTGATCAATTAAGCAATATTATGGAGATCAATACGCTAAAAAAAGACTCCGATTTAAAAGACGGAGTAGAAAGCATTCTTTTTTCAGGAGACCTAATCATTATTAATGAATCTTCTAATGAAATTTACTATACCCCATTAGCTAATTCCCCTAAGCGTAGTCCGGAAGAATCCAATATAGAATCTTCCGTTCGCGGTCCTAGAGATGGATTTGTTGAAAATATATCGGATAACATGTCTTTAATTCGCCAAAGGTTAAAAACGTCAACACTTAAATGCATTGAATATACAATCGGGAAAAGAAGTAAAACCAAAATATTGCTGCTTTATATAGATGACATTATTAATCCCTCGATTCTTTTGGATATTAAAAAACGATTGGATTCATTAAAGGTTGAAATCATAGTCAGCAGTTACCAAGTTGAAGAACTCCTATATGATACTCAACTTTCCATCTTCCCTTTAATGGATTATGTCGGTCGACCGGACTATGTTGTTGAATCCTTGAATCAAGGGCGCTTTGCCATCCTGGTGGACGGGAATCCGACATGCTTGATCGGACCGACCAGCATTAATCAGTTACTGTATTCTGCTGATGACGCACATGCAAGTTTTTTTTATATTAGTTTCATACGCATCATTCGTGTAGTCGCCTTATTTGTAACGGTTACGTTACCTGGTTTTTTTATAGCGTTAGTTTCCTATCAATTCGACCAAATCCCCTTTTCGCTTCTTGCGACGATTTCAATCACGAGACAGGGATTACCGATACCTACCTCGTTGGAGGCTTTCATGATGATCATATTGTTTGAACTATTTAAAGAAGCTGGTCTTCGCCTGCCAAAAGCTGTAGGTCCGACGGTTTCTGTATTGGGTGGGTTGATTATAGGGGATGCAGCGATTCGGGCAGGGCTGACTTCACCCTCCATGCTTGTAATGATAGCTGTTACAGTTCTCTCAAGCTATACCTTAATCAATCAGAATATTGCTGGGAATATCGTTCTCATAAGGTTATTCATATTTGCGTGTTCAGCGTTTTTAGGCTTGTTTGGATTCTTCATGGGAATATTCCTTATCTTGATTGTTGTGGTTTCCTTGGAAAGTTTCGGCCAGCCCTTTGTGAATCCATTTTCCAAACCAAATAAATCGGATATGTTAAAAGTCTTATTCAGGCTTCCGTATGGGATGTTAAGGCAGCGGAATCAAGCTATACAATCCACTGATAATGAACCTCAAAAGGAGTCAAACAAATGAGAAAGCTAATTGCAGTCATGGTTATTGGCTGTCAACTTTTACTGACTACAGGATGCTGGGGAATGAAGGAAATTCAAGCCCAAACATATGGATCAGCCCTAGGGATCGATTATAAAGAGGGTGAATTCATCTTATACTTTCAAGCGTTGAATTTTGCGGATATTGCAAAACAAGAGGGGGCCAATGCATTACAACAAAAATCTTCTGTTGTCATTGGGGAAGGCAAAGGGGAAAGTATCGAGGAAGCATATACTGAATTAGAACAAAATGCAGCATTACCGCTTTATATCGGGCATATTAACACCTTCATTTTAAGTAAGAGTGTAATCAAGAATAAAATGAAGGATTTCATTGAATATGTAGGGAAAGAGCCCTTATTGCGATACAATTCATGGCTGTTCGTTACGGACGTGGATATTAAAAAGTTGTTTGACAGTGATAGTTTCTTTAATCTTCCTAACTTATTCACGATCATTCAAAGGCCAGAGTCCGTTATTAATGAGAACTATTTCATTTCCCCGTTAAAATTCAGTGAACTGGTTTCGAAGTTTTATCAACCGGTTGGTTCAATTTTAATTCCCTCTTTGGTCATAAATGAGCACCATTACTCAGAAGGCGGGAAAGAAAAGAAGATACCAACGTTGAATGGCGGCTATGTTTTATCAAACCAACAATATAAAGGTTTCGTAAGTAAACAAGATTTGATAGGTTTAAAATGGGTTGAAAATAAGGCGACAGTGATATTCTTTTCGCTGAACGAACAAAAGGTAAGTGTTGAAATAAGGGACCCCAAAACAAACATCATGGTATTGGAACAGCAAAAGAAACCTTTGTATGATCTAGAAGTTAGAGCAAATGGAATATTGAAACAAAATATAGATAACTTTGATATGGGAAAAATCGAAAAAAAGGTAGAAATAAAAGTTAAGGAAGATATTTTGAAGACATTGGAGACAGGGGAAAAAATCAATACAGACCTTTTTAACATCAGTGAAAAGGCATACAGATACCATGTAAATAAGTGGGATAATAAAATTATTAATTCCTTTGATAAGACTTCAATAAATAACATAAAGGTTAAAATCCATATTGAACATAGTGAAAATTACAAACGTTAGATTACAAGTTTCGGGTTATTGCAGATGAGGGAGTTGTGTTAGACTTAAGTTATCTGGATAATTCAGGGGCCATTGTTGATCGTGAAAGGCAGCGCTGAATTCGTCCGTTTGGCACTGGAGAAGAAGCGGCTTTTACATATAACGGGTTACAGCGGATTCTTTCTTAGCCCGAAAAGAGCTTCATGCCGATAAAATAAAAAAGGGTGAAATGAAAAATGAAGACAGTAATCATTGCAACGAAAAATAAAGGGAAAGCCAAGGAGTTCGAAAGCTTATTCTCTGCAAAAGGATATGAAGTCAAAACACTTCTCGATGTACCGGATGCTCCGGATGTTGAGGAAACAGGCACGACATTTGAAGAAAACGCGATCCTGAAGGCAGAGGCGATTGCCCGCCAGCTAGGCCACTTTGTCATTGCTGATGATTCCGGATTGATTGTAGATGCATTGGAGGGTCGTCCCGGCGTATATTCTGCGCGCTATGCTGGAGAGTCCAAGAGTGATGAAGCAAACACGGAAAAAGTCCTCCGGGAACTGGAAGGCGTGCCAAAAGAGGATAGAACGGCGAGATTTTATTGCGCCTTGGCACTAGCGTCACCCAACCAGGAAACGATTACGGTATCGGGAACGATGGAAGGCTTGATTACAGAACAGCCTTCAGGAACGAATGGATTTGGTTATGATCCCATCTTTTTTGTTGAGGAACAGGGCAAAACAAACGCCGAATTGACAAAAGAGGAAAAAAACAAAATCAGCCACCGTGCTAACGCATTGAGGGCTCTAGATGAAAAACTTGATCTATTTCTAAAAAGGGAAGAAGGAATGTGACGATGAAAGTGCTAATAATGAGTGACAGTCATGGCTTAACTCATGAAATCAGCATGATTGCCGATCGTCATAAACATGAGGTTGCTGCCATGATCCATTGCGGTGATTCAGAGTTGGAAAGAAATGACCCTCACATGTCGGAGTTCTTAGCCGTTCGTGGGAATTGTGACTATGATTCGGCATATCCGAATGATATTGTGGAGAGTATCGCAGGCAAGCGTTTCTTCCTTACGCATGGACACCTCTATAACATAAATATGACCTTGATGAACCTATCATATAAAAGTGAAGAGACAGGGGCGGATATCATTTGCTTTGGCCATTCCCACGCTGCAGGTTCAGAATTGATTGACGGCAAGCTCTTCATCAACCCGGGAAGCATACGGCAGCCTCGTGGACGAAAAGAGAAAACCTATGCCATTTTGGATATCGGAAATGACCAACTTGAAATCATCTTTTATGACCTTGAAGGAAAAATCGTTGAGGAACTAAGAAATGCTTATCAAATGGAATGACTTCATGTATAATGAACAGGAAGCGTTTTTCCCCGCTTCCTGGTTCATAAAAAAAGAAAAAACTTTTTTTGAAAAACCGTTGACTTTCTTTTGATATCCTACTATAATAAGAAGTGTCCTAAGGGAACAGTTAAGGTAATACATAAGTTTTACCGCAACTTATATCATAAACGTCTCAGTAGCTCAGCTGGATAGAGCAACGCCCTTCTAAGGCGTCGGTCGGGAGTTCGAATCTCTCCTGGGACACTAACTAAAAAAAGCCAAAACCTTCTAAGGTTTTGGCTTTTTTACTTTTTTGAACTGTATAAGTTAACGAGGGTAATTCCGATTCGCATCCTTTTATAATGTACGTATAACGATAAGAAGTTTTTTATTTCATATTTATCGCAGGTGGATGGCCTTTTATGTCGAACTTGTTATAAATAAGGAGATGTTTAAATGAATAAAGATAGATTATTCAAGTTCATTCAAACTTCCACTCGGGGCAATTTCTTCTCAGTCGAAATAACCGAAGATGGAACAGAAGTGGTCCAATTAGCCAAGGAGTTAGAAAAAGAAGGAAGAATCAAGTTGAGGGAATGCACACGAAAAGAACAAGGTGTTTATCTGGAAGGAATACTTAAGTTTGTGCCTAGCTAATACTTAATGAGTTCTAACGGAGGAATTTCATATGATTCACAGAAAAAAAGGCATCCATGATCGGGTGTCTTTTTTTTCTTTATCTATATTCCATTGAATGTTTGGGGATTTTTTTATGATTTCACGGTTGCCGGAATTATAAAAAAATCAGGAAAAACATTGACATAATGTAAACGAATTAATATTATGTTTATTATATTATAAACTTTATAGGGAAGTGTTTGTTTTATGAAGGGCGCTGAAATGTTTTGGAGCGCATCTCAGGATGAGCTTAAACAAGGGTATATCGAAGGTGAGAATCAATATGTTTGTTTGCTGTGCGGAAATGTAATTGAAAAGGGGATCGTATACCCGGAAGATGGGGTTCTTTATGAAGCGAAGAGGTATATGGGAATTCATATTGAACATGCACACCGCTCTGTTTTTGAATACTTAATTGATCTCGATAAAAAACTTACAGGTCTCACGGACCATCAAAATCGCCTTCTTCGGCTTTTTTACCAAGGGAAGAATGATGCTGAGGTTCAGGAGGAAATGGGAATTGGGAGTCCTTCCACCATTCGGAACCATCGCTTTGTGTTGAAAGAGAAAGAGCGTCAGGCTAAGTTGTTTTTAACCCTGATGGAACTTTTGAAAGATAAAGATGAACATGCGCCGGCATTTATCCCGCTTCATCAAAAAGCAAGGATGGTCGATGATCGTTATAACGTTACCGAGGATGAAAAAGTGACTGTACTGAAAAAGTACTTCCCTAAGGGCAGTCAGGATGCATTAAAGTCTTTCCCGCCAAAGGAAAAACAAAGGCTGATCATTCTCCAAGAAATTATGAACCGTTTTGAAAAAGAGCGGAAATACGAAGAGGAAGAAATCAATCAAATATTGGGTGCCGTTTATCCTGATCATGTCCTATTGAGAAGATATTTAATAGAATATGGATTCTTGGATAGAAAGCCTGATGGGAGCCAATATTGGCTGAAGAAATGATGACTGGAGGCATGAAATATGGATCGTAAAAAAGAATTGAAGCAATTATATAAAGAAACGAAAGTTGAAGCAGGTGTATACCAAATCAGAAATACGGTAAATAATAAAGTCTTTATCGGAAGCACCAGGAATTTAAAGACGTTGAAGGGAAAACAATTTGAATTGGAAGTCGGAACAAACACGAATAAAGTGCTGCAAGGTGAGTGGAACGAATATGGGAAAGATGCTTTTTCTTTTGAGGTACTGCAGGTATTGAAACCGAAAGAAACGGGATTTTTTGATGCTAAACGGGAATTGAAAAAACTTGAAGAAGAGTGGCTGGAAAAAATACAGCCATACGAAGAACGGGGATACAATAGAATGAAATCCAACTGACTTGTGCGCAGCCTTTAGAGATTCTCCGCGATTCCCGGCTCCCGATTTACCTTTGATGCATTTCATTCACAGTAATGTATTTTAGGGTTTATGATTAGGAAGGAGTGCTGGGATGGAAAATGGGGATGGATATCTACGGGCGAAAAAAAGGGTCGAAAACCTAAGGCATTCTACATTTGGTGAATGTCATGCTGTTTGCGATAAACCTATTCACGGATCTGGGTTGGTAGTTCCTTTATCCCCTTGGAGGGTGGGGGATTGGTGTCCTGATACACGGAATTACAACTCTTGAACAAGGGAACTTTGGGTTTGAGTGGGAAGAAAAAAATAAAAGAATACATGGAAAGGATAAAAAGAACGGCTGAATTTGGGCGTGTTCAAAACGGGGAGTCATTTATGGCTCCTTTTTTGCGGGAAGAAAATCAGGGAATCTCACTTGTTGTTAGTTTTTAAATGGTTTAAGCTAGTAATGAGGGAACTTTTTATAAAGGAAACTTGTGGAGGTCCTTC
The DNA here is from genome assembly GCF_042788005.1 of Peribacillus sp. YIM B13472. Lineage (NCBI taxonomy): Bacteria > Bacillati > Bacillota > Bacilli > Caryophanales > Bacillaceae > Peribacillus > Peribacillus sp. YIM B13472. The sequence continues at coordinate 63,748 of NZ_JBHZPG010000019.1, read as the reverse complement.
ACTAAATAATTAATTTTAGGAGTTGCGAATGAAAAAAATAGGATGGACCATAACGGGGATAGGAACAATCGTTGCGCTGGGGGCCTTGCTTTATCCTTTGAATGTTATTGATAAAACACTATGTATATATTTATTGCTCGGCGGTGCAGGGCTAATGTTTGTCGGGTCTATGTTCAGGGCCTTTCGGCTACTGAAAAGATGATTGATTTTTAAGGTTGATTAAAATCGTGCGATTAAGGTGATGACATGGAGAAAGACCAATTGAAATATGCCCAGCAGCATCTGGCTAATGAACGCACCTTCTTAGCATGGATAAGAACGGTGATTGCGATAGTGGGGGTTGGTTTTCTTGCGACAAGCCTGCATTTTACGATTGGTGTGCATCGGGATGCCCGGATTGACTTGATCAGTATCGTGCTGGGAATGTTTGCGTGTGCCTTGGGTCTTGTGATTACAGTTCTGGCGACATTCGGTTATCTTCAGAAGAAGCGGCAAATCAATGAAGGGACGTTCCGGCCTTCAAGTGCGCACGTAATTCTAATCGCTGTTTTTATGGTCATATTGTTATCGATGATCATTTTATATTTTGTGTTCATAAAAGTTTAAAACTGTCCTAACCTATATAGGGCAGTTTTTTTTAGTTTCTACTATTATATACTTATTCTTACATCATAATGGAAAGATTCCTTCCATTAATTAAATGCAATCAAAAAACGAAAGCTTGAAAACACTGTATTTCATTTTGGGTATGAAAGAATAATTAATACCTTTTAAAAGCAATTTCACTCAGTATTGTACACGTCAGCCATGGGAAAACTTAGTTTTGCCGGAAGGATATATCAGTTGTAAGGAAGAAATCGATCAAGTTTTGTCTTTTGCCTTCCTTGAAAAAAATATGTATCAGCCATCATCGGTTTGTGAATAAACTTCACATGGTTAAAACTCTTGGAGGTCCTTTACTTTATTCAATTTCGATCACGTTTTAAATATTTGTTTAATTTCCTTTTTGTGAGATATGATAAAGAGGAATTAAAAGGAGGTCATCGTGATGGTGGATATCAAAAAAGGTGAAAGTTCTTTTTTTGTCGAAGAATCTGGTGAGAAACTAGCGGAAATTACATTCTTTAAATCAGGTGATGATGAGATCACGGTCGATCATACCGTTGTTTCTGACAAGCTTCGCGGGCAAAAGGTAGGAAATGCCCTTGTTGAAAAGGTAATAGGGTTCGCAAGGGAGGAAAAACTGAAAATTGTTCCGGTATGTTCGTTCGTTCAAAAACAATTTGAAAAAAATGCAGAATACGAGGATGTATTGGCTAAATGAACCAGAGGGCTGGACCAGGGGATGAGTAATATCACCTGTGTTCAGCCCTTTGTCATTTTTTTAGATGTTCTTAACCCCTGCAATTCTCCAAGAAAATATTATTAAACGCCTTTCCACCCAAATGTTGTTCACATTTAATATAGGGGGGCAATCCTTGCATGACCATGGCTTGCTGAGATTTTGTCATTGTAGTGATGACTGCAAGCGGGCATTGTGGAAAGAGGGCGAAAAGTGGACCGTGATTTTCCGCATCTTGGAATATCAGGCAGTTTATCCACGGGAGTATTAAAAAGGGATTGAGGCCGAATCTCGTATCAAGAGAGGCGTCAGCGAACAGTGGAAATGGATGATCGGCTATTTGAGAAAATCATAACTGTTGACTGGCATCATGTGGGCAGTCCGAGGATATTTCAGTGATCACTTTCATAATTTTAATGCGATATTAGATGTTTTTAAAAATTAAAAATTGAAAAAACTTTTTTTTATAGAATGTGGTCATGATAGGTATGTAAGCGTATACAACAAATCTTTCAATTTGGAATTATCAAAAAATTTCAAAAAACCTGTTGACTACTACCTTAAATACACGTAAGATAATCACAAATACAAGACATCAAACATAAGCGTTTCGAAAAATATGAATAATGCGAAAAGCATTGAAGAGGATAAGTAGTCTTTTAAAAAGGCAGTCACAGAGAGCCGGGTAGCTGAGAGCCGGTATTGTCCCGAAAGATGAACTCACCTTGGAGTTTCAGCTTGAACGTCAGACTAGTAGGGCTGAACGGGTGCGTACCAGTACCCGTTACCAAAACAGAGAATAGTGTAGGCTATTCAAAGTGCGCATGGAGTTTCATGCGAAAAAGGGTGGTACCGTGGAGTGGCTCATCAAGCCTTTTCACCCCTTTAACTTGCTGAGTGCAAGTACATTTGGGGTGAAAAGGCTTTTTTGTATGCATAAAAAGCTGAAAATTCTGAATGTTAAGAAAATATTTAATGGAAAAGTGAAGGAGGTTTTTACGAAATGACACAAAAGTCAGTTGTTGCTGATCGGAAAAGTGGAAAGACACATTATAGTGGTGCCGAATTTCTGCTGAATGCATTGAAAAAGGAAAATGTTGAAGTCATCTTTGGTTATCCGGGTGGTTCTGTATTGCCGATTTATGACAAGCTTTACAGTTCAGAACTTTTTCATATTTTGACAAGGCACGAACAAGGTGCGATTCATGCAGCGGAAGGATATGCCAGGATTACCGGCAAGCCGGGGGTGGTCATAGTCACATCCGGTCCAGGGGCAACGAACATTGTCACCGGTTTGGCTGATGCAATGATCGACTCTTTACCGCTTGTGGTAATTTCGGGTCAGGTTGCTACCAGTGTAATTGGTTCGGATGCTTTCCAGGAAGCTGATGTACTGGGGATTACTACCCCGATTACAAAACATAACTATCAGGTAAGGAAGCCGGAAGACCTTCCGCGCATTATAAAAGAAGCTTTTTATATCGCTTCAAGCGGCCGTCCCGGTCCAGTATTAATCGATATACCTAAGGATATGGCCATTATAGAAGGTGAATCGACGGATAAGGAGCCGGAAATGGATCTCCCTGGCTATCAGCCGACGACCAAGCCTAATTACTTACAGATCAGAAAGCTTGTTGAAGCCGTAAGCGGAGCGAAAAGACCGGTCATTCTTGCAGGGGCAGGAGTCCTGCATGCAAAGGCCTCCCATCTATTAAAGGAATATGTCGAGCAGCAAGGCATTCCCGTCGTCCACACTTTATTGGGTCTTGGGGGCTTTCCGGCGGAACATCCTCTCTTTACCGGAATGGGTGGTATGCATGGCTGCTATGCAGCAAACATGGCGTTAGCGAAATGTGATCTATTAATCAATATCGGTGCCAGGTTCGATGACCGATTGACTGGCAACCTAGCGAAATTCGCACAGCATGCAACGGTGGCCCATATCGATATTGATCCTGCGGAAATCGGTAAAAATGTGCCGACAAAAATTCCGGTCGTCGGAAGTGCCAAGGAAGCACTGGCGGAGTTGATTGCGCAAAATGGCAAGAAACCGGATATTGATGAATGGACAACACAGCTGACTGCATGGAATGAAGAGTTCCCATTGCGTTATACCCATGAAGAAGGCGTATTGAAACCTCAGCGGGTCATCCAGATGCTCCATGAAAAAACGAATGGGGAGGCCATTGTTACGACGGATGTTGGGCAGCATCAAATGTGGGCAGCGCAATACTACCCGTTTAACAAACCGAATTCATGGGTCACTTCCGGTGGATTGGGGACGATGGGCTTTGGCTTACCTTCGGCTCTCGGAGCGCAACTGGCGAATCCGAAAGCGACGGTGCTTTCCATATCGGGGGATGGTGGATTCCAGATGTGCCTGCAGGAACTTTCAGTCATTGCCGAAATGAATCTGCCAATCAAGATCATCATCGTCAACAATGGGGCACTAGGGATGGTACGACAGTGGCAGGAACTCTTTCATGATAAACGCTTCTCACATAGTATTTTTCAATCGCATCCGGATTTCGTGAAATTGGCCGATGCTTATGGAATTCCGGGATACAAAGTGACGACGGAGGAAGAAGCAAGCAACTGCCTGGATGTAGCGTTAAAGACTGATGGTCCAGTGTTGATTGATTTCCGGGTAAAACAAAACGAAAATGTCTTTCCGATGGTAGCACAAGGAAAAGGGCTTGATGAAATGGAAGGAGTTTAATCAATGAAGGGAATTCTTAGCCTCACCGTGAACAACAGGCCAGGCGTCCTGAATCGGATTACGAACCTGTTCACGAAAAGAAATTATAACATTGAAGGCATGACTGTCGGACCATCCGAACAGGATGGCATTTCAAGGATGACCTTCGTGGTCGATGTTGATGACGAAGCTGTCATTGAACAGATCACCAAGCAATTGAATAAGCAGATCGATGTTTTGAAAGTATATGATATTACGAATCAATCGATTGTGGCGAGGGAACTTGCACTCATTAAAATATTGGTGACCACACAAACCCGAGCTGAGATTTATTCAGTCATCGAACCCTTCCGAGCGTCAGTTATAGATGTCAGTAAAGATAGCCTGACAGTTCAAATCACTGGGGAATCGGATAAAATCGAAGCCTTCATTGAACTGATCAAGCCATATGGCATCAAGGAATTGGCAAGGACAGGGACAGCCGCCATCCCGCGTGGAATGCAAATTGCACACGCTAAGAGTGCGACAATCGTATAAAACCAAAACAAAAAACCAAAACAAAAACAATGATGAAAAGGGAGATGTAATTATTATGGCAAAAGTATATTATAACGCAGAGGCAAACGAGAATTTTTTCAACAATAAAAAGGTAGCGGTAATCGGATATGGCTCACAAGGACACGCACACGCACAAAACCTACGTGACAGCGGTGTAGATGTAATCATCGGAATCAGGAAAGGTAAATCATTCGATAAAGCGGTGGAAGACGGCTTTAATGTTTACACAGTGAAAGAAGCAGCAGAACAGGCAGACGTAATCATGAACCTATTACCGGATGAAACTCAGCCGAAAGTATACCAAGAAGAAATCAAACCGGTATTGCGTGCAGGTCAAGCGTTAATGTTCGCACACGGATTCAACGTCCATTTCAATCAAATCGTTCCTCCGGCAGACGTAGATGTATTATTAGTCGCTCCAAAAGGTCCGGGACATCTTGTTCGCCGTACATATGAACAAGGTGCAGGGGTGCCGGCATTATTCGCCATCTATCAAAATGTAACGGGTGAAGCAAGGGAATTGGCACTTGCGTACGCTCGGGGAATCGGTTCTTTAAGAGCTGGCGGTTTGGAAACCACTTTCCAGGAAGAAACGGAAACGGATCTATTTGGAGAGCAGGCAGTACTTTGCGGCGGATTGACTGCCCTTGTGAAAGCTGGATTCGAAACCTTGACAGAAGCTGGATACCAACCGGAAGTAGCATATTTCGAGTGTTTACATGAACTTAAATTAATCATCGACCTTATGTATGAAGGCGGTATGGAAAACATGCGCTATTCCATTTCTGACACAGCTCAATGGGGAGATTTCGTTTCTGGACCACGCGTTGTGACGGAAACTACGAAAGAGTCAATGAAAGCGATCTTGAAAGACATCCAAGACGGTGAGTTTGCTAAAGGATGGATCTTGGAGAACCAAGCGAATCGTCCAGTCTTCAATGCGATCAATAATCGTGAAAACCAACATCAAATCGAAGTGGTTGGCCGTGAATTAAGAAAAATGATGCCATTCGTGAAACCTCAACAAAAAGAGAAAGAAGTGGTAGCCGTTGCGAAAAATTAATATATTTGAAACTACACTTCGAGATGGGGAGCAATCAGCCGGTGTAAATTTGAATTTTACCGAAAAACTTGAAATTGCTTATCAGCTTGAAAGATTGGGTGTTGATATTATCGAAGCCGGTTTTCCGGCAGCATCCAAAGGGGATTTCAACTCCGTACAGGAAATCGCGCGCAAAATCAAAAACAGCTCTGTAACAGGGCTGGCGCGTGCTGTAAAAGGCGATATTGATGCAGCTTGGGATTCATTAAGGGGCGGCGCAGAACCAAGATTGCATACGTTCATCGCCACTTCGCCCATTCATCGTGAATATAAGTTGAAAATGTCGAAGCAGCAAGTGATTGAAAAGTCGGTTGAAATGGTTAAGTACGGAGCGGCGCGGTTTCCGGTCGTGCAATGGTCTGCAGAAGATGCAAGCCGTACAGAACTTGACTATTTGGCTGAAATCGTTGAAGCGGTCATTCAAGCTGGTGCCAAGGTCATTAACATCCCGGATACTGTAGGGTATGCAGCTCCAATCGAATACGGAAACATTTTCAGGTACCTTCGTGAACATGTTCCTTCTATTAATAAAGTTAGTTTATCCGCACACTGCCATGACGATCTTGGAATGGCGACAGCCAATTCATTGGCTGCCATCGAAGGCGGGGCTACGCAAGTCGAAGGCACAATCAACGGAATTGGAGAACGTGCCGGAAATGTGGCGCTCGAAGAAGTGGCTATGGCACTCTACATCCGTAAAGATTTCTATCAAGCGGGAACGGATCTTGTATTGAATGAAATTAAAAGGACCAGTGATTTAGTCAGCCGCCTTACGGGAATGCAAGTTCCTGCTAATAAAGCCATTATTGGTGCCAATGCATACGCACATGAATCTGGCATTCACCAGGATGGCATGTTAAAAGAAAAAACGACATACGAAATCATATCACCTGAGCTCGTCGGTGTTTCGTCCAATTCACTTGTTTTAGGAAAGCATTCAGGACGCCATGCTTTCAAAGAAAGATTACAAGAGTTGAACTTTACGGTAACAGATGAGGAATTGAACTCGTTATTCGTCCAATTCAAGGAATTGGCCGATAATAAAAAGACGATGACAGATGAAGATATCGTTGCGCTGGTGCTTGAAGAGAAATCGACGGATATCAGTTTTTATGACATGGTTTCCTTACAGATTTCCCACGGTACCCATCAGACGGCGACAGCTACGGTCACACTGAAAAAAGGCGATAATGAAGAGATTCAGGAAGCGGCTACAGGTGCCGGCAGTGTTGAAGCCCTATATAACACGCTTGAAAGATGTTTGGGCAGCGAGATCAGCTTGCTGGACTATCGAATTCAATCGGTGGGCGGCGGAATGGATGCCCTTGCCCAGGTTTTTGTGAAAATTGATTATAACGGAGTGGAAACAAGCGGCCGCGGTCTCGATCAGGACGTCTTGGAAGCATCCGCCAAAGCATATTTGAATGCTGTGAACCGTGTGATCATCATGAAGGAACTAGAAGAAAAAGCAGTATCACTATAGGAAGGGGAGATTTCGATGAAAAGGAATATTGCGGTGCTTCAAGGAGATGGCATCGGGAAAGAAGTAACAAGAGGCGCTGTAGAAATCCTCGAAGCCGTTGCCCAAAGATATGGACACGATTTTGAATTTCAATATGGTGAGATTGGCGGCGGGGCCATCGATAACACAGGTTCACCCCTGCCGGATGAAACAGTGGAGATTTGTAAAAACAGCGATGCGGTATTATTAGGGGCCGTTGGAGGACCTAAGTGGGATGACCAGCCTGCGCACCTAAGACCGGAACGAGGTTTGCTGAAAATCCGAAAAGATTTGAATCTTTATGCTAACATCCGTCCAATCAGCTATTATTCCAGCTTGTCGGAATCTTCTCCTCTTAAAAAGGAATTCATTGAAGATGTGGATTTCGTGATTGTCAGGGAACTAACTGGCGGCCTTTATTTCGGAAAGCCAAGTGAGCGCGTTGAAAAAGAGGGGAAAGAGGCGGTCGTCGATACACTTTTCTATCAGAAAAGCGAAATGAAGCGCATCATTGAACTTGCTTTTGAAATAGCATCGGATCGCAAGAAAAAAGTCACATCCGTGGATAAAGCGAATGTTCTTGAATCCAGCAGGATGTGGCGTGAGACGGCTGAAGAAATTGCCAAGGACTATCCGGATGTAATTCTTGAACATATGCTTGTTGATAATGCAGCCATGCAATTGATCAAAAACCCGAAACAATTTGATATTATCGTGACGGAGAATATGTTCGGTGATATTTTAAGCGATGAAGCGTCGGTATTGACTGGCTCGCTTGGAATGCTTCCTTCCGCCTCTATATCAACAAAAGGGCCAAATCTATATGAACCGATTCATGGCTCTGCCCCGGATATCGCGGGAAAAAATCTGGCCAATCCGATTGGGACGATTTTATCGGCGGCTTCCATGCTGCGTCTATCCTTTGGTTTGGAAGATGAAGCGCAAGCCGTTGAGCAGGCGGTGGAAACGGTCCTTGAATATGGTTTGAGAACAGGCGATATCGCAAATGGCCAACCGAATATTACGTCTACTTCAGAAATGATTGCAGAAATTAAAGCAAATCTTTTAGACCAGGAAGCCATTTCCAACATCATGGGAGCTTACGCATAAACTTCTTTCACGGCCTAACATTAGGCCGTGTTTTTTAAAAAAATACAAGATTGATCGAGGTGGGATAAAGATGGGAAAGTCGATTATAGAGAAAATATGGGATCGCCATATTGTAAATGAAGAGGAGAATAAACCGGATCTAATTTATATAGACCTTCAATATATTCATGAAGTGACCTCTCCGCAAGCATTTGAAGGATTGAGATTAAAAGGACGCACAGTCAGGAGACCCGACCGTACTTTTGCGACAATGGATCATAATGTGCCAACAGTTAATCGCTATTTCATCGAGGATGATATTGCAAGGAAACAATTAGAGGCGCTTGCGCAAAACTGTAAGGAGTTCGGTATCCGTCTTGCTGATTTAGACAGCCCGGATCAAGGTATCGTTCACGTTATCGGGCCCGAATTAGGGCTTACACAGCCAGGGATGACGATTGTCTGCGGAGACAGTCATACTTCCACACATGGTGCGTTTGGCTCGATTGCGTTTGGAATCGGTACGAGTGAGGTCGAGCATGTATTGGCCACACAAACCCTATGGCAAACAAAACCCAAAACATTAAGGCTTGAGGTTAATGGCAAGCTTGGTCATGGCGTGATGGCGAAAGATGTCATTTTATATGTGATTTCTAAATTCGGTGTCGATTTCGGTACGGGACATATCATTGAGTATTGTGGGGAAGTTTTCCGGGATATGTCAATGGAAGAGAGAATGACGGTTTGCAATATGTCGATCGAAGGCGGGGCAAGAGCGGGGCTGGTAGCTCCCGATGAAACAACTTTCTCTTATTTGAAAGGTCGTAAATATTTGCCGAAAGGAGAAGAGTTTGAGCGCTGTGTCCAGGATTGGAAGTCACTTTCCAGTGATGAGGATGCTGTATATGACCAAGAAATCATTCTTGATGGCAGTCTGATTTCACCAATGGTCAGCTGGGGGACAAATCCTGGAATGGCTAGTGGAGTGGACGGAAAAGTACCTACCTTCGCAGAAGATATCATGGATGCTAAGGAACTGAAACGGGCCATTGAGTATATGGGTCTTGAGGAAGGCATGCCAATCACGGAAATTCCCGTACAACATGTATTCATAGGGTCGTGTACCAATTCACGCATTGAGGACTTACGGCAAGCCGCAGAAATGATCGAAGGCCAAACTGTTCATAAAGGGGTTCGGGCGATGGTCGTTCCCGGTTCACAAAGCGTCAAAAGGCAAGCGGAAGATGAAGGGTTGGATGAAATTTTCAAATCTGCGGGCTTCGAATGGCGTGAATCGGGCTGCAGCATGTGCCTGAGCATGAATCCTGACGTTGTTCCGGCCGGTGAGCATTGTGCCTCCACAAGTAATCGGAACTTTGAAGGCAGGCAAGGAGCTGGAGCAAGAACACACCTGGTTAGTCCGGCCATGGCTGCCGCGGCCGCCATTCATGGGAAGTTTGTCGATATCAGGAATTTGAAAAGAACTGAACAAGTCCATTAAGAATACGAATTAACTGGAGGTGCAGAGAATGGAACCTATTACTATATATAAAGGAAGAGCGGCGGCACTTGACCGTAAAAACGTGGATACGGACCAAATCATTCCAAAGCAATTCTTAAAACGGATTGAGCGAAGCGGATTTGGCGAGTTTTTATTCTATAACTGGCGTTTTGATGAAAATGGAAAGGAACGTCCTGATTTTGAATTGAATCAGCCCCATAATCAAAACACGTCCATTTTAATAGCCGGTGAGAATTTTGGCTGCGGTTCTTCGCGTGAACATGCCCCTTGGTCATTGAAAGACTACGGATTCGATATCATCATCGCTCCTTCTTATGCTGATATCTTTAAAAGTAATTGCATGAAAAATGGCATGGTCCCGATCGCTTTAACCCAGACTGAAGTAAACTATTTAATGGAGAGGGTGTCGGCACCTGATTATGAGTTGACGATCGACCTTCCCAATCAGACATTGAAAGATGGTCAAGGGTTTGAAACAAACTTTGAAATTCATCCATATTGGAAGGAAATGCTCATCAAAGGCTGGGATGAAATTTCTATAACGCTTCAATATGATAAAGAGATTTCTGCCTATGAATTTCAAAAAAAGGCTGTATCGAATATTTAGTCGAAGAAGGTCATTTCCCGTTTTCCTTTCATAGTTGAAAGGATGCGGGATTTTTTTTATCGGGGAAAGACGAAAAGGCGTTCATAAGGCATATAATTTTTTGTGTTTCCTGCTATTACATGCTAAACTGTTTCTCAAAAAGCGAACGGTGAGGCGGAAAATAGGATGGATGATGAGAACTACGAAAAGAAGGCCGGAGAAACCAAAATTATCGCCTTTCCAAATCTCGGTGAAAGGCTGATTGTAAAAGGACTGGATGAGCTTGGAAACAGAAACTTTAAAGCGGCTGCACAGCTTTTCAGCCAAGCCAGGGAGTATGAGCCCGAAAATGATGAAGTTTGCATGGGACTAGTGGTCTCATTAGTCGAACTTGAGTATTACGAGGAGTCAAAAGAGTTGTGTATAGAGATGCTGAATAAAGGCATCGGCGACTATTTTCAACTGATTAATATTTATTTGATGGTACTGCTGCAATTAGGCGAGCATCAGGAAATGGTCACGACGATCGAACTGCTATTTGAAGAAAGCCAAATTCCTTTTGATAAAGAGGAGCATTTCGAAAAGATGCTTCAGTTCAGTAAAAGGGCCCTTGAGGATAAAAAAGAGGAGAAGGAAAGGCAAAATCAGCAGCTTTCAGAGGAATTGCAGGAGGATGAACTTTTTGAAGGGAAAACGGATAATGAACTGCTTATGGTCATTTCAAAACTCACGAATATCAATATTCGACCATTTATCCCTCAAATCGCAGAATTTCTACAAAAAGATGAGGGACACCCTTTCTTTAAAACGATGCTCCTTAACATCCTTTTCGACCAGGAATATAACGAGGAAGTGACGTTGAAAAAATTCAATCAATCAAAGACGGTCATACCAAGGGAATTGAAAAGTTTGAAGGATACGGACTTCTATAAGAAGGTAACCGGACTGACCGAAGAGGAAATCAGTCAGGATAATCCGAGCTTATTTGAAATGGTCCATAGTTTGATTGAACGTCATTCTTTTTTATTGTTTCCTTTTGAACCCGGACCAGAAAGCTTGCCTGCATGGGCAGCTGCCTACCATGCCTTGGCGGAAGAATACATGACCGGGGAAGTTTTCATGAGGGAATTAGCGGACCTTTACCAGGCTGATGAGGAAAGCGTTACGGATATTCTTTCCTATATAAAAGAAATTGAAGAAATTTCTTATCCCATTATTTAAGCTATTGCTGTTGTAACAGATTAATCCTGTGGTATAATGTAGTGGTTGTAATGTATAATCGTCTAATTTTGACGATTTCCCCAATATTTTTTGGGTATATTTGAAGGATGACTTGTTAACACTTGCAAAGCATATTCATCCAATGCTTATTATTGAAGTATATAGATTTTTTGGAGGGAAACACATGTCTGTAAAATGGGAAAAACAAGAAGGTAATCAAGGCGTACTAACAATCGAAGTTGACGCTGCAAAAGTAAACGAAGGTTTAGACGCAGCTTTCAAAAAAGTAGTGAAACAAGTAAATGTACCTGGCTTCCGTAAAGGTAAAATGCCACGTCAAATGTTCGAAAAAAAATTCGGCGTAGAATCACTTTACCAAGATGCGCTTGATATCATCCTTCCGGATGCTTATGCAAATGCTGTCGAAGAAGCTGGAATTCAGCCTGTAGATCGTCCAGAAATCGACATCGAGAAAATGGAAAAAGGCGAAAACCTGATCTTCACTGCAACTGTAACAGTTAAGCCTGAAGTTAAATTGGGAGATTACAAAGGTGTTGAAGTTGAAAAATTCAATACTGAAGTAACTGACGAAGATGTTGAAAACGAATTGAAAACTTTGCAAGAGCGTCAAGCTGAGCTTGTCGTTAAAGAAGAAGGACAAGCTGCTGAAGGCGATACAGTTGTTCTTGACTTTGAAGGATTCGTTGATGGTGAAGCATTCGAAGGCGGAGCTTCAGAAAACCATTCATTGGAAATCGGTTCAAACTCTTTCATTCCAGGATTTGAAGAGCAGCTTGTCGGTCTTGAAACTGGCGCTGAAAAAGATATCGAAGTTACATTCCCTGAAGAATACCATGCTGCTGAACTTGCAGGTAAACCAGCAGTATTCAAAGTGAAAATTCACGAAATCAAAACAAAACAACTTCCTGAGTTGGATGATGAATTCGCGAAAGATGTCGACGACGAAGTTGAAACTTTGGCTGAACTTAAAGAAAAAACAAAACATAAATTAGAGCATGACAAAAAACATGAAGAAGAAAACTTCATTCAAAACACTGTAATTGGTAAAGCAGTTGAAGGTGCAGAAATAGACGTTCCTGAAGCAATGATTTCAAACGAAGTTGACCGCATGATGAATGAGTTCTCTCAACGCATTCAATCTCAAGGTCTTAATTTGGAACTTTACTACCAATTCTCAGGTCAAGACGAAGAAGCTTTAAAAGCGCAAATGAAAGAAGAAGCTGAAGGACAAGTTCGTACGAGCCTAACTCTTGAAGCGATCGCTGAAGTTGAAAAACTTGAAGCTACTGACGAAGATGTAGAAGCTGAACTTGCACAAATGGCTACTATGTACAATATGGAAGTTGACGCGATCAAACAAGCTCTTGGAAACTTAGAAGGAATCAAAGGCGATCTTAAAATTAAGAAAGCAATTGACTTCTTGGTAGAAAACAGCAAAACAGTTGACGCAAAATAATTTTTATTAAATAAGTAGATTAAAATATTTTCTTTAAAAAAACAAGGCGCGAGTAATCGTGCCTTGTTTTATACATATTGAGAATTAGTGTAAATTTCAAATATCGGATATTTCCTGATTGATTTTTTTTGGATTTCGGTGTAGATTAGTTCTAATACCGCATATACATATTTATACAGCAAATCCTGCTTTTAAAAATCCAAAGTTTTGGGCATACTGGTAATGGGCAAATACATATTGATTGATTATTGTACTTATTTAACAACTCGGACCGTGAGCATTTTTGTTACTAAACTTCCAAGAACATGATAAAATGCAAAACATACTAGGGATTTTGGAATGTTTAAGTAGATGTGTGCCTAGTTTTTTTCATTACGATTGGGTACCGCTATGTAATAGAGTTGGAAGAGTATTTAAAGGGGTGAACGTACATGTTTAAATTTAATGATGAAAAAGGACAGTTAAAATGTTCTTTTTGCGGTAAAACACAAGAACAAGTCCGTAAACTGGTTGCTGGTCCAGGTGTCTATATTTGTGACGAGTGTATAGAACTTTGTACGGAAATCGTTGAAGAAGAGCTGGGCACTGATGAAGAAGTAGAATTCAGAGATGTTCCTAAACCTATGGAAATCCGTGAAATTCTTGACGAATATGTGATTGGACAAGAACAGGCAAAGAAATCTTTGGCTGTCGCTGTTTACAACCATTATAAACGTATCAATTCCAATAGCAAAGTCGACGATGTAGAGCTTTCTAAAAGTAACATTGCCCTAATCGGACCGACGGGAAGCGGGAAAACCCTTCTTGCTCAAACACTGGCGCGATTACTGAATGTTCCTTTTGCCATTGCTGATGCCACTTCTTTGACGGAAGCTGGATATGTTGGGGAAGATGTCGAAAACATCCTGCTAAAATTGATCCAAGCAGCTGATTATGATGTGGAAAAAGCGGAAAAAGGCATCATCTATATTGATGAAATCGATAAAGTTGCCCGTAAATCGGAAAATCCTTCCATTACACGTGACGTGTCTGGTGAAGGTGTGCAACAAGCTTTATTGAAAATACTTGAAGGAACGGTTGCAAGCGTTCCGCCTCAAGGTGGACGTAAACATCCACATCAGGAATTCATCCAAATCGATACGACCAATATTTTGTTCATCTGCGGCGGTGCCTTTGATGGCATCGAACCGATCATCAAACGCCGTCTTGGTCAAAAAGTCATTGGCTTTGGCTCTGACGTGAAAAAGGATGATATTGCAGAAAAAGAATTGCTTTCCAAAGTCCTTCCTGAAGACTTGCTTCGTTTCGGATTAATTCCGGAATTCATCGGACGTCTTCCGGTAATTGCGACTCTTGAGCAATTGGATGAAGCTGCTTTGATTGAAATCCTTACAAAGCCGAAAAATGCCCTTGTTAAACAATATCAAAAATTGCTTGAGCTTGACGATGTTGAATTGGAATTCGAACAGGAAGCGCTAAGTGAAATTGCTAAAAAGGCAATTGAACGTAAAACTGGTGCACGTGGTCTGCGTTCCATCATCGAAGGCATCATTCTTGAAGTGATGTTCGATTTGCCTTCACGTGATGATGTTGCAAAATGTGTAATCACAGGCAGCACGATTTCGAAAAATGAATCTCCAAAGCTCGTCCTAAAAGACGGTACAACCATCAAAGGACAAGAAAAGAAAACATCTGCTTGATTTATATGAAAAGCAAGACTGCCAGTTCATCCTGGCAGTCTTTTTCTTTGTCTTTTTTTCAAATTGTTGTTTTTTAGGATAAAAACGCCAAAATTTTCAACACGAATTTCTTGGATAATTTCGCCCTTCCAAAGGAGATACTAACAGAAATGATAAACTAGGAGAGTGCAGGAGGGAATACGATGAATTGGACAGGATTGGCGTTGTTTATCCAGCTGTTTTTTGGGATCATTATTGGATTGTATTTTTTGAACTTATTGAAAGGCCAGCGAACACAAAAAGTTTCCATTGACCGTGATTCACGTAAAGAGATGGACCAATTACGGAAGATGAGATCGATTTCGTTAACAGAGCCATTGGCAGAAAAGGTTAGACCAAGCACATTTAATGAAATCATCGGTCAAGAAGATGGGATTAAATCTTTAAAAGCTGCTTTATGTGGGCCTAATCCCCAGCATGTGATAATTTACGGTCCTCCAGGGGTAGGGAAAACGGCAGCTGCCAGACTTGTTTTGGAAGAGGCGAAGAAAAATGGCAAGTCCCCCTTTAAGAATTCGGCCGTTTTCGTTGAATTGGACGCCACCACAGCCAGGTTCGATGAACGAGGGATTGCCGATCCGCTCATTGGTTCTGTGCACGATCCAATCTACCAAGGAGCTGGGGCAATGGGACAGGCTGGCATTCCGCAGCCAAAGCAGGGTGCCGTCAGCAATGCTCATGGTGGCGTACTGTTCATAGATGAAATAGGGGAGCTTCATCCAATACAGATGAATAAACTGTTAAAGGTGTTGGAGGATCGTAAGGTTTTTCTTGAAAGTGCTTATTATCAAGAGGAAAATCAAAATATTCCCACTCACATCCATGATATTTTTAAAAATGGACTACCGGCTGACTTTCGGCTGATTGGAGCCACAACAAGAACGCCAAATGAAATCGCGCCTGCGATACGTTCAAGATGCATAGAAGTGTTTTTCCGTGAACTTGACCGGGAAGAAATAATCACCGTGGCTAAGAATGCCTCTGATAAAGTGGGGATCACCATCAGTGAAAAAGGCTTGCAGTCGATTTCGGATTATGCCCGAAATGGCAGGGAAGCTGTCAACATGATTCAGACTCTTGCAGGAATATCAATTAATGAAAACAGGACTTTTATCAGAGAAGAAGATATAGATTGGATGGCCCATAGTAGCCAGCTGTCCCAAAGAATGGACAGGAAAATAGAATCGAATTCTAAAATAGGCCTTGTCAACGGTCTTGCAGTCTATGGTCCCAACAGCGGGGCGTTGCTGGAAATCGAGGTTACGGTCATGGCTGCCTCTGATGAAAAAGGTTCGATAAACATTACCGGCATCGTTGAAGAAGAAAGTATTGGCGGCGGGAGTGGCAAATCGATTCGCCGCAAGAGCATGGCAAAAGGTTCGATAGAAAATGTCATTACGGTTTTACGGTCGATGGGAGTGCCTGCCGATCACTTCGATATCCATGTGAACTTTCCTGGCGGAAGTCCAGTAGATGGTCCTTCTGCAGGAATTGCAATGGCAACAGGCATATATTCGGCCATATATAAAATCCCTGTTGATCACACCGTGGCGATGACTGGTGAAATAAGCATTCATGGCGGCGTTAAACCGATCGGCGGTGTCATTCCGAAAATCAAGGCGGCTAAACTTGCCGGGGCAAAGAAAGTAATCATCCCAGCCGAGAACATGCAGTCACTTCTATCTGAAATCAAGGATATAGAAATCATTCCCGTTTCGAATGTAAAAGAAGTGCTGGATCATGCACTGAAAAAAGAATTGATGTCGGAACAAATCCTTACAACCTTGGACCTATCAAAAAAAGAAAGTGTATAAAGGAAATGCCCCGGCTAAAAATAGAACCGGGGCATTTTAAGGACCATATTGGCGTTCCCGACAAACCTGACATAAAAATAAACACGCATTCAGACGTGCTTTTTTATCTAATATTGGAGATAATAATAGCAGTGAAACGTGTTAAGGTAAACGAATAGACACTTCTATATAAATAGGATAGAATTGTTAAAAGGTTGAGAACATGGGTAAATAGTTTACAACGACGATACTAATTAGATGGAGGTGTCAGGAAATGACTGATAAAGAAATCATCGTCCCCCTCCTGCCGCTTAGAGGACTGCTTGTATATCCAACGATGGTACTTCATTTAGATGTAGGCCGAGATAAATCAGTGCAAGCCCTTGAGAAAGCAATGGTGGAAGACCATCTTATATTTTTGACGACACAACAAGATGTTTCGTTGGACGAACCAGGTGAAGAAGATTTATTTACAATGGGAACTTTAACAAAGGTAAAACAGATGTTGAAGCTTCCGAATGGTACAATCCGGGTGTTGGTGGAAGGGTTGAACCGCGCAGAAGTCATTGAATTTTACGATTATGAGACACATTATGGTGCCAAGATTAAAATATATGAAGACAGTGATGAAAAGGATGCTGAACATCAAGCATTAATGCGCACACTACTGGATTATTTTGAACAATACATAAAAATGTCCAAAAAAATAACCGGTGAAACATTTTCGTCCACTTCGGATATTGAAGAGCCTGGTCGATTAGCGGATATAATCGCTTCACATTTGCCTTTGAAATTGAAGGAGAAGCAAGAAGTGCTTGAGACCATTGATATGAAAGAGCGTTTAAGCCGTGTAATCGAGATCATCAATAACGAGAAAGAAGTTCTTTTTCTCGAGAAAAAGATCGGCCAGCGTGTTAAGCGTTCGATGGAACGGACCCAAAAGGAATATTATTTACGGGAACAAATGAAAGCGATCCAAAAGGAATTGGGCGATAAAGAAGGAAAAACAGGGGAAATTGAGGTCCTCAACGAAAAGATAGAAGAAGCGGATATGCCTGAGCACATCAAAGAAACGGCATTAAAGGAATTGGACCGTTATGAAAAAGTTCCTTCGAGCTCAGCCGAGAGTTCTGTCATCCGCAATTATATCGAATGGTTGATTTCTCTTCCTTGGACCAAAGCGACCAAAGATGACTTGAATATTCATAAAGCCGAAAGAATCCTGAACCGGGACCATCATGGTTTGGAAAAGGTGAAGGAGCGGGTGCTTGAGTATTTGGCCGTCCAGCAATTGACCAATTCATTGAAGGGACCGATCCTTTGTTTGGTGGGACCTCCAGGGGTCGGGAAAACCAGTCTGGCTAAATCGATCGCTTCATCCCTGAACAGGAATTTCGTCCGTATATCTTTAGGTGGAGTGCGCGATGAATCAGAAATCCGCGGACATCGCCGCACATATGTAGGGGCGATGCCGGGACGGATCATTCAAGGCATGAAAAAGGCCGGAACGATCAATCCTGTCTTTTTACTGGACGAAGTGGATAAGATGTCCAATGACTTTAGGGGAGATCCATCCGCAGCGATGCTGGAGGTGCTCGATCCGGAGCAAAATCATAATTTCAGTGATCATTATATTGAGGAAACCTACGATCTTTCCAAAGTCATGTTCGTCGCGACGGCGAATAATTTGGGGTCGATTCCAGGTCCGCTTCGTGATCGTATGGAAATCATTTCGATTGCAGGTTATACTGAGATAGAGAAACTTCATATAGCCAAGGATCACTTGCTGCCTAGACAGCTGGAAAACCATGGTTTATTGAAGACACAACTGCAAATCCGTGAAGAAGCTCTAACAAAAATCATCCGTTACTATACACGGGAAGCCGGTGTTCGGAGTCTGGAGCGACAGCTTGCAAGCATCTGTCGGAAGACTGCAAAAATCATCGTGTCCGGAGATAAAAAGCGGGTCGTCATTTCTGAAAAGAATGTCGAGGAGTTTTTAGGGAAAACCATGTTCCATTATGGACAGGCGGAAGTCGAGAACCAAGTCGGTGTAGCCAATGGTTTAGCGTACACGTCGGTAGGTGGCGATACGCTGCAAATCGAGGTTTCCTTATCACCAGGTAAAGGCAAGCTGATCCTGACAGGAAAGCTTGGCGATGTAATGAAAGAGTCAGCCCAGGCTGCTTTCAGTTATGTCCGTTCAAAAACCGAGAAACTTCAGATTGATGCGAACTTCCATGAAAAATATGATATTCATATTCATGTCCCCGAAGGTGCGGTCCCAAAAGATGGCCCTTCTGCAGGCATCACGATTGCAACAGCGTTAATATCGGCACTTACAAATAGGCCGATCAGAAAAGAGGTAGGCATGACAGGCGAAATTACATTACGCGGACGGGTTCTTCCGATCGGCGGGCTTAAAGAAAAATCTTTAGCGGCCCATCGCGCAGGACTTACGAAAATCATCATCCCGCAAAATAACGAAAAGGATATTGATGATATCCCGGAAAGTGTCCGTAAAGCATTAACATTTGTTCCAGTTTCACACGTCGATGAAGTCCTTGAGCATGCATTGGTAGGTGTGAACGAATGAAAGTGACGAGTTCAGATATTGTCATCAGTGCTGTGAAGCCTGAACAATATCCAAATACCCCAATACCGGAATTTGCCTTGGCAGGCCGTTCCAACGTTGGGAAATCCAGTTTCATCAACAAAATGATCAATCGAAAAAACTTGGCGCGCACATCCTCTAAACCGGGTAAGACGCAGACCTTGAATTTTTATATCATAAATGAAGCACTCCATTTTGTGGATGTACCGGGTTATGGTTATGCAAAAGTATCTAAGACGGAGCGTGATGCTTGGGGAAAGATGATCGAAACGTACTTCACTTCCCGTGACCAGCTCCGCGCTGCGCTTCTGATCGTCGATTTGCGTCATCCGCCGACAAAGGATGATATCGCAATGTATGGATTCCTGAAGCATTATGACTTGCCCCGGATCGTCATTGCCACCAAAGCGGATAAAATCCCGAAAGGCAAATGGCAGAAGCACTTGAAAATCACGCGCCAAACGTTAAATATGGAAAAAGAAGATGAATTGCTTCTATTCTCTGGTGAAACAGGCGAAGGTAAGGAACAAGCATGGGGCGTCCTTAAGAAATATATGTAAAAGAAAAGGGTATTCCGCATCTGGAATACCCTTTTTCATTATGGAATTCGAAAAAATTGCCAATCAAAAATTTTCACTTTTTTCGAACCAAAAAATAAATGCCGATTGCCATCAAGGCAAATGGCCAAAACCTTTCGATGTTCGCAGTAGTTGAATCAACAAACCCGAAAGACGTTTTGATTTTATCATAGAATAATAAAGTGATCGAGATGATGAATATTACCATGCCGTGAAACATTCCAGAATTTGTTTTACGTGCCCGGAGAATAAATCCCAGCGAGATGATTAAAATAAAGATACCTATATTATCCGGCCAAATATCCAGGTTCTCGACGATGTGGAAGTGAGCCCCGAACCCCAGTAATATGACGCCTGGCAGGATGGACTCATATTCATTACCGCTATATGCCTGAATCAGGAAGGCGGCACCAACTATACATAATAAAGTTGGCCAGGTGAAAAAGCCTGGAAAGATTTCGATTTGGGAATGTTCAAGAAAAAAATAGAGCCCGAAACCGATTAAAACGATTCCTGGGAAAATACGCTGCGTTTTCATTTTATCCTCCTATGCAATTCGATTACTTGAAGTTTTTTGCCATTTTTGATATGGTACTTTTGTACACAATGTCGAAATATGTATGTAACTTACACCGCTTAGACACCTTTTGTACAATTCAGGCGTTTTGGCTGTCTTTTCCATGGTAGCATACGTTTTCATAAACTGTTCATATTATTTGCGTGAAACCATTTTAGTACATGGTATAATAAATTTACATGAAAAATTTTGGGGGTGCAAAACAAAAGGATGCATATTCTAGCGGTTGGTATAAATTACAAAACTGCCCCTGTAGAAATTCGGGAAAAACTATCGTTTAACGAAGCCGAACTTGCCGAGGCAATGAAAGCTCTTAAAAATAAAAAAAGCATCTTGGAAAACATTATTATTTCAACATGCAACAGGACGGAAATATATGCGGTCGGTGACCAGCTTCATACAAGCAGGTATTATATAAAGGAATTTCTTTCGGAATGGTTTAATATCGATAAAGAAGAATTTTCTAAATATCTGTACATTTATGAAGGCGATGGGGCTTTCGAGCATTTATTTTCAGTTACCTGCGGCTTGAATTCCATGATACTGGGAGAAACTCAGATTTTGGGACAAGTACGTTCAAGCTATCTGTTAGGTCAGAAGGAAGATACGATCGGTACCGTTTTTAACCATCTCTTCAAGCAAGCCCTTACATTAGCTAAAAAAGCTCATTCGGAAACCGAAATCAATACCAATGCCGTTTCCGTCAGCTATGCGGCAGTCGAGCTTGCAAAAAAAATCTTTGGAGGCCTGAACGGCAAGAATGTCTTGATTCTTGGGGCCGGTAAGATGGGTGAGCTGGCCATTCAAAATCTTCATAGCAATGGTGCCGACAGCATTACAGTCATTAACCGTACCTTACAGAAAGCGGTCGACCTTGCCGAGAGATTCAATGGTACGGCGAAACAGCTTCAAGAGCTGCAATGCGCTTTAGTGGAAGCTGATATCCTGATTACTTCCACTGGATCAAAAGATCTTCTTGTAACAAAGGAAATGATGTCATTCGTCAATAAGCTTCGTAAAGGCCGTCCTATTTTCATGGTCGATATCGCCGTGCCGCGTGACCTCGATCCGACATTGGCGGAGCTTGAAAATGTCTTCTTGTATGACATTGACGATCTTGAAGGGATCGTGCAAGCCAATATCGAAGAACGTAAAAAAGCTGCCGAGAAAATAGAATTGATGATCGAATCGGAAATTGTGGACTTCAACCAATGGATTAATTTGCTTGGTGTGGTTCCAGTCATTTCTTCTTTACGGGAAAAATCCCTATCGATACAGAAGGAAACGATGGAAAGCATCGAAAGAAAGCTTCCTCATTTAAGCGAACGTGACAAAAAAGTTCTGAACAAGCATACGAAAAGCATCATCAACCAAATGCTGAAAGATCCGATACTTTATGCAAAAGAGCTGGCAGATGAGCCGAATGCAAAAGAGCAATTGAATAATTTCGTGAAAATCTTCCATTTAGAGGAATTGATTGAAGACCAGCTGGATGCGGATGAAAAAGAACGGAACAGCTCCAAGTCATCCCTATTGAATCCAGTTCCTGTCCAGTAATGGGGTAGATATGGAATTACTAATGACAAGATTGCATGAAGCCACTGTTTTGTTGTATGCCATCAGTATGCTTTTATATTTTATCGATTTCCTTAATAATAACCAGAAGGCGAATAGGGTCGCCTTCTGGTTGCTTTCTATTGTTTGGGTACTGCAAACAATTTTTTTGTTTCTGTATGTGTTGAAAACGGGAAGGTTCCCGGTATTGACGATTTTTGAAGGCTTATATTTTTATGCATGGGTCCTCATATCGCTATCTTTAATCATAAACCGATTGCTAAGAGTCGATTTTACGGTCTTTTTTACGAATGTATTAGGTTTCATGGTCATGGCCATCCATACCTTTGCACCTGTTCAGATAGAATCTCAAGTGCTTGCACAGCGCCTGGTTTCGGAGCTATTGCTCATACATATCACTTTTGCCATCCTATCATATGGGGCATTCACGCTTTCTTTCGTTTTTTCACTTTTATACTTAATTCAATATGATTTACTGAAAAGGAAGAAATGGGGAAAACGCCTGCTTCGACTCGGCGATTTAACAAAGCTCGAGCATATGTCTTATGTCCTCGCAGTAATAGGTGTTCCATTATTAGTGGTCTCCCTTATCCTGGGGATTCAATGGGCTTATATAAAAGTGCCTGGGGTATCCTGGCTGGACATGAAGATCATCGGCTCATTCATTTTGCTTATCGCTTACAGTGTGTTTTTATACTTGAAAATTCGGAAACAAATGTATGGAAGGACGCTAGCCTTTCTGAATATTGGATCTTTCATGATTGTGTTAATTAACTTTTTCCTTTTTGGAAGCCTTTCAACATTCCACTTTTGGAATACATAGGAGGAAACTATGAGAAAAATAATTGTCGGTTCTAGACGTAGTAAATTAGCGATCACCCAAACGAACTGGGTAATCGATCAACTTAAAGAGCTTGGGGTCCCATACGAGTTCGAGGTGAAGGAAATTGTCACAAAGGGTGACCAAATCCTTGATGTAACACTTTCCAAGGTAGGCGGAAAGGGCTTATTCGTTAAAGAAATCGAACAAGCGATGCTTGATAAAGAAATTGATATGGCCGTACATAGTATGAAAGATATGCCTGCTGTGCTGCCTCCAGGCTTGACGATTGGCTGCATACCACCGAGGGAGGACCATCGGGATGCCTTGATTTCAAAGAACCATGAAACCCTTTCCGAACTGAAGCCCGGTTCCATCATTGGTACGAGCAGCTTGCGACGCGGCGCGCAAATTTTGGCTAGAAGGCCGGACCTTGAAATTAAATGGATTCGCGGTAATATCGATACCCGTCTGAATAAGCTGAAAACGGAAGATTATGATGCTATCATTTTAGCAGCGGCCGGTTTATCAAGAATGGGATGGGAGCAGGACATCGTAACGGAATTTTTAGATGAAGATATTTGCATTCCGGCAGTTGGACAAGGAGCACTTTCCATTGAATGCCGGGAAGACGACAAAGAACTGCTGGCGGAACTTGCGAAATTGACCTGTGAAAAGACGAAAAGAACGGTTGAAGCGGAACGTGCCTTTTTGGATAAAATGGAAGGCGGATGCCAGGTGCCGATTGCCGGATTTGCGGTGGCAAAAGATAATGGATCCGTTTCGTTGACTGCTTTGGTTGCTGCCCCGGATGGAAAGGTGATTTATAAAGAAATGGTTGAGGGTGCTGATCCCGAGGCGGTTGGGCATGCTGCTGCCAAACAGATTAGTGAAATGGGCGGGAAAGAATTGATCGATCGCGTAAAAGAAGAGCTTGATCAGTAATGAATCCCGTTCAACCTCTTAAGGATTATCAGGTATTAATCACCAGAGGGAAAGGACAGGCAGATGGTTTAAAAGAGTCGATCGAAAAAAATGGCGGAACGCCGCTTCTTGTGCCATTGCTTGAGTTCACTCTTCCTGATCATATGGAAGATGTACAACAGCGGTTAGGAGAGTTGCTTACATATGACTGGATCATTCTGACCAGTCAAAATGGGGTGGATTTCTTCTTTAAGCTACTTGGAAACCAGCCTTTAAAGCTTCCGAAAATAGCCGTAATCGGCTCCAAAACAGAAGCGGCCCTGAAACGGCATGGATATAAGGCGGATTTCGTTCCAGCTCAGTTTGTTGCCGAAGGGTTCGTGGCGGAGTTCAATACCCGGCTTAATCCGGGGTCACGCGTACTGCTGGCAAAAGGAAATCTCGCAAGGGCGGTCATTGCCGAGGCGATCAATGAAGCTGGTGCATCATGTGATGAAGTGATTATTTATCATACAGTGCTTCCCCGAAGCAGTGAAAAAAAACTGGTGCATCTTATAAAGAACCATGAAATCGACATCATAACCTTTACGAGTTCATCGACGGTCAATCATTTTTTACAGATCGTGAAACGCCATGAATTGGATACATACATAGACCGGATCATCATCGCCTGCATCGGGCCGATTGCCGCTAAAACGGCTGAAAAACATGGGCTATCCGTCGATGTCTGTCCAGATGTTTATACGACGGATGCCATGGTTGCGGAGTTAATGCGCTTCATCTTGAAAAGAAGTAAAAAGGGAGGAACTTTAAAATGAAAAACATTCCATTCAATCGCCATCGCCGCTTGCGTGCAAGTGCTGGCATGAGGGCATTAGTCCGTGAAACACAATTGCATAAAGAGGATTTGATCTATCCGATCTTCGTCATCGACGGGGAAAATGTGAAAAATGAAATCAACTCTATGCCAGGCATCTATCAGCTTTCCATGGATAATCTGGGGGCCGAAATGGATGAAGTCGTGAGTCTGGGAATTAAATCAGTCATTTTATTCGGTGTCCCTTTTGATCATGATAAGGACGAACAGGGCACAGGGGCATTTCATCACAACGGACTTGTGCAAGAGGCAACCCGCTATATTAAAAAACAATATCCTGAAGTTATTGTCATTGCGGATACCTGCCTTTGTGAGTATACAAGCCATGGCCATTGCGGGGTCGTTGAAGGGGAAAAAATCCTCAATGACGCTTCTCTTGACCTTCTTGCCAAAACGGCAATCAGCCAGGCAGAGGCCGGCGCCGATATCATTGCGCCTTCCAATATGATGGACGGTTTCGTTGCGGCCATCCGTACAGGTCTGGATGAAGCGGGTTATGAAGATATTCCGATCATGTCCTATGCGGTGAAATATGCTTCGGCTTTTTACGGCCCATTCCGTGATGCTGCGAATGGTGCTCCACAATTTGGCGACAGGAAAACTTACCAAATGGATCCCGCCAATCGCCTTGAAGCGTTCCGTGAGGCTGAATCCGATGTTGCTGAAGGTGCGGACTTCCTAATCGTGAAACCAGCCCTTTCCTACATGGACATCATCAGGGACGTTAAGAATAACTTTAATCTTCCGGTTGTTTCCTATAATGTCAGCGGTGAATATTCAATGGTTAAGGCCGCTGCCCAAAATGGCTGGATTGATGAAAAAGCGATAGTGATGGAAATGCTGACATGCTTGAAACGCGCAGGTTCCGACTTGATCATTACGTATTTTTCAAAAGAGGTAGCACGCTGGATAAACGAAGATAATCAATGATATAAAAAATATAACCTGTAATGGAAAAAGGGGATTGAATCATGCGGTCATATGAAAAATCGAAAAAGGCGTTTGCCGAAGCAAAAAATTTGATGCCAGGCGGCGTGAACAGCCCGGTACGTGCCTTCAAATCTGTGGACATGGATCCCATTTTCATGGAGCGTGGAAAAGGCTCAAAAATGTATGATATCGATGGAAATGAATATATCGACTATGTTCTTTCATGGGGACCGCTTATCCTGGGTCACACGAATGACCGTGTCGTGGAATCATTGAAAAAGGTAGCGGAATCAGGTACAAGCTTTGGAACTTCTACGCTAATAGAGAATGAACTGGCCAAGTTGGTCATTGAACGGGTGCCTTCGATTGAAATGATCCGGATGGTATCTTCAGGAACCGAAGCGACGATGAGTGCACTAAGGCTGGCACGAGGCATTACAGGCCGTGATAAAATCCTTAAATTCGAAGGCTCCTATCATGGCCATGGCGATTCATTGCTAATCAAAGCAGGTTCCGGCGTAGCAACATTAGGTTTACCGGATAGCCCTGGAGTACCGGAAGGCATTGCAAAAAATACGATTACCGTAGCATATAATGATCTTGCTGCAACCAAATATGCGTTTGAACAATTTGGTGAAGACATCGCTTGCATCATCGTAGAACCTGTTGCAGGGAATATGGGAGTGGTTCCGCCACAACCTGGTTTCCTCGAAGGCTTGCGTGAAGTGACGACCCAATACGGGGCTCTATTGATCTTTGACGAAGTTATGACAGGGTTCCGTGTCGGCTATAATTGTGCACAAGGCTATTTTGGCATCGTACCTGACCTGACTTGCCTTGGGAAAGTAATTGGCGGCGGCTTGCCTGTCGGAGCATTCGGAGGCAAGCGCGAATTCATGGAACAAATTGCCCCGAGTGGGACAATCTATCAAGCAGGGACATTGTCTGGTAACCCTCTTGCGATGACGGCCGGCCTTGAAACGCTGAGCCAATTGACTCCAGAATCCTATGATGAGTTCACCCGAAAAGGGGATATGCTCGAAAAAGGAATTGGAGAAGCAGCGGAAAAGTACGGAGTTCCCCATACATTCAACCGTGCCGGTTCCATGATTGGACTTTTCTTTACTAATGAAGAAGTCGTAAACTATGATACAGCTAAAACATCCGACTTAGAGTTCTTTGCTTCTTACTATAGGGAAATGGCGAATCAAGGCATCTACTTGCCGCCGTCACAGTTTGAAGGTTTATTCCTTTCCACTGCACATAGTGATGAAGATATCGAAAAGACCATTGCAGCGGCAGAACAGGCTTTTGCAAAATTAAAAAAATGATGCAAGGCTTCATGAACTACCGCTATATTCAAAAAACTGGCTACCATTTTTCCAAAGGCTTTTGGAGAAAGGTAGCCAGTTTTTTTGAATTCAATCCGTAAATGGAAGAAACGAATCAAAAGTTGAAGGGCGAATTAATTGGTAGAAGAACGAATTAATACGAAATAATTGGTACAAGTCCCGAATGAAGATAGGCCGAATCATGCCGGATTTTTCAGGCAGATTGATACAATCCAGCTTAATTTTAGCCTGAAAATTGAATCTCCTTCTTTTTAAAAGGCTTATGAAATATGAGGAGTATTGCAAATTAATTTAAGGAATAATCAGCTTCCTTCCTTCATAGATTGATATTGGTATAGGTACCGTTTCCTGAAGCTGAAAGGAGGAGTTGTCTTGTCGCAAGAAAATGAATCGTATTTACGATTTTCTTTAGAGGAATCCGTTTGGTTCCAGAAGGGACAGGAAGTGGCTGAGCTATATTCCATTTCCCTTGATCCAAATGTGGCGATTCAAGAAAGTGATCAATATGTTTTTATACGAGGCTCGTTAGATTTAAGCGGTGAATACAAAGGCTCGCAAAATGGTGAAGAAGAGGAGTTTTCGCAGACCTTTTTGCCAAAAGCGGTTCAAAAGGTCGAGAGGCATCTCGATGGACTTAATGAGTTCACGCACCGTTTTCCGGTTGATATAACGATTCCGAATAATCGGATTGCCTCATTGGATGAGGTCGATGTCTCGATTCAAAGCTTTGATTATGCCATGCCAGAGCATAACTGTTTGAAATTGCAGGCGGACCTTTTGATAACCGGAATCTATAATGATTCATTTGTGGAAGAACGTTTCGATACCGGGCAGGAAGTTGGGGAAACAGAGGAACAGGAAGAAACGGATGGGGAAAATGAGTCATATATTCCTTATGCAGCTGCAGTGCCGCCAATTCCGGATTTTCAGCCTGTTTTCCGTGATGAGGAGGAAGAAGAGTTATATGCGCCTTTTTCTGCGGAGGCAAAACGAGTTTCTGAAGCAAACGAAGAAGAAGAAGAAGAACCGATTTATTTAAGCGATCAGCATAATGCCCCAGTTTTTGAAATGCCCGTTTCACCATATCCTGAAGAGGAGGAGTGGGAAACGGAAGTGCATAGAGAGGAAGAAGCTGTAGAAGAAGAAGTAATTGGCGATCCGCCTGACTCCACGGAAAAGGTACCTTCAATGGGAGAGGCGAAACTGGAGGAAGTACCAAGCAGGCAGGATTCCATGGAGAAGATGGAGATTCCTAGGGTGACATTGAGGGAAGAAGTAGTAGAAGAGCCAAGTCTTGCAACCAAGCATCAAAATAGCCCAGTTTCAAATTTAGAAACAGAGGATGTCATCCGGCAGGGAGAAGATGACGTTGCAGCGGGTCCTATCCTTAATGAGAATGTGAAGGTGGAGCAGGAAGAGGAATCCACTTCGTCCATAAGCGATCTATTCAAAAAGAGGGAAAGACCTGCGCCTCCGGCTAAGGAGGGTAAGAATTTCAAAGGCAGGAAACCAGCCGCGGAACGTGATGATAAAGAAACGGCCGATCATGATGAAAAGCAGCTATCCATCATGGATTTATTCGGACGGAAACAAGAAGAAGAATTGGTAAGGATGAAAGTTTGCATTGTTCAGCAAGGGGAAACGCTTGATGACTTGGCTCAACGATATGATGTTACGGTTCAATCGATACTTTTCAGCAATGAATTGGAGTCGAATCAGAACGTGCATGAAGGGCAAGTCATCTATATACCGAAGGCGGTTGCATATAAGAATTGACCAGGACAGAGAGCAGAGCATATGGTCTGCTCCTGTTTTTTAGGTGCTAGAGAAACGGATCGTTTAGTTTTTTCAGAGAAAGTGAGTGAGTCTCGTGAGGGAAAACGAGAATCAGCAGCCTGCCAATCGGGATCGGGACACGGAGACCGTATTGAAGGAATATGCCCTGTATGTACAATATATTGAGGACTTCGGACGTGTAAAAAAAATATACAGTGATCGCGGTACATTTGCCTTGAAATCCATGTTACCGCAGAACGGCATTAATTTTATCAAAAATGTTCAAAAATTGTACCATCGAGGCTATAACCGGATCGTTCCCATTTATCAAACGATGGATCAGCGTTACGCCGTTCTTCATAATGGACGTTTGTATTACTTGATGCCCTGGCTCAATAATGAAAAGGACGGGGAGCGTGATGAAAAACATAAGCAAATGTTCAGGGAGCTTGCTCGAATGCATACACTTTCCGTTAAGGAAATACAAGTGGATATCGAGGAACGGGAAGCCCATTATGAGCGGACGCTTGATGCTTGGAATAACGAGAAGGACTTTATGGATGAGTATATTGTCAGCTGTGAAAAGAAGTGGTATATGTCTCCATTCGAACTGACGGTTTGTTCTTTCTACACTGATATTTCACAGGCACTGAAGTACTCGATCAAGAAGTTTGAAACCTGGTATGAAAAAACGAAGGATAGTGAAAAGGTTCGAACCGTGGTCACGCACGGAAAGGTTTCCATGAAGCATTTCGTTTATGATGAGCGGGGATATGGCTACTTCATCAATTTTGAGAATTCGAATACGGCTCCGCCGCATTTCGATTTACTGCCATTTCTCGTTAAATCGGCAAGGACCTATCCTGTCCAATGTGATGACTGCGTTGACTGGCTATATAACTATTTTCGTTATTTTCCGTTGAAAGAAGAAGAATTGCTGCTCATGCAAAGTTATCTGGCATTCCCTGGGTCAGCGTTGGAATTAGTGAAGGGTTACTCCGATGGCAGGGGTCATCGTTCAGAGCTTGATAATGTTACACAACTGCAGCGGCAATTTTGGCTTTTGAAAAATATTGAATATATGGTGATGAAAATCGAAGAAATCGAACAGCAGAAAAAGGCTGCTGCCGAGGCTGCCAAAGAAGAACAATCCCCCCCAAGCTAAATATACATGATTGGATCATCTCCAGTCATGTATATTTTTTTGCTGTAAGGGAATACTTAAATCCAGTCGAAATACAAAGACAAGGCCAGGAAAATAAAGGCGATTAACAGGAGCATATCGAAGAAAGTCGGGAAAATCAACGTACGTAATCCTTGGAACACAATAAAGGGGACGATGAACTGCTGGCAGACACCGCGGAATTTCTTCACCCAAGGCGGTAAAGTATAGGGAGTATATCTTCGCTTCATATTATTACCTTCCTTTTTAGGACTTATTATATTCTATGGGTGGGCAGTGGAAAAGGTGAAACAGCCGTCACATTCACTGTTCCTGGAGGATAAAATAAAGAAAATGAACTTGAATGGTATCAAATGGGATGATTCCTGAGAAAGTAAGCGAAAAGATGATTGACTGGAGCCACATGTTTTCTATATACTATATGCATTCAATGATTTTACATATGAATATAAATCAACGCAAAGACCGGAAATAGTAAGATGAAATGCGCTTTTCAGAGAGGAAACCAAATTGGTGCGAGGTTTCCAGGCGGCAGCATCCGAAGTCGTCCGCGAGCAGTCTTCGTGAACCTCTTAGTAGCGAAGGCCGGTGAAGAGCCGTTATCCGATTTGAGAGCCGAAAGAGATTTTTTTCTTTTTCGGAAAAAAGGTGGCACCGCGAACAACTTCCTTCGTCCTTTTGTGATGATGGAAGTTTTTTTTATGCCCAAAAAGGAGGAAATGATATGGAAGAGAACCAAATTTCTATGCCGACTAAATATGATCCGCAGACGATAGAGAAAGGCCGCTACAAATGGTGGCTTGATGGAAAGTTTTTCGAAACGACGGGTGACGATAAAAAAGAACCATATACGATTGTCATCCCGCCGCCTAACGTGACAGGTAAGCTTCATCTTGGCCACGCTTGGGATACGACGCTTCAAGATATATTGACACGCATGAAGAGGATGCAAGGCTATGACGTTTTATGGTTACCGGGCATGGACCATGCCGGTATCGCCACTCAAGCGAAAGTAGAACAGAAACTTCGTGCGGAAGGCGTGAGCCGTTATGACCTTGGGCGAGAAAAATTCGTCGAAGAGACATGGAAATGGAAAGAGGAATATGCGAGCCATATCCGTGAACAATGGTCAAAGCTCGGTCTTGGACTTGATTATACACGTGAACGCTTCACTCTTGATGAAGGGCTTTCAAAAGCTGTGCGCGAAGTGTTCGTTTCGCTTTATAACAAGGGCTTGATTTATCGCGGCGAATATATCATTAACTGGGATCCATCAACGAAAACGGCGTTATCCGATATCGAGGTTATTTACAAAGATGTGCAGGGCGCCTTTTACCATATGAAATATCCTTTGGTTGACGGATCAGGTGAAATCGAAATTGCCACCACCCGTCCAGAAACGATGCTTGGCGATACGGCTGTTGCTGTACACCCTGAAGATGACCGTTATAAACACTTGATCGGCAAAATGGTCCGCTTGCCAATTACAGGCCGGGAAATCCCGATTGTCGGTGATGATTATGTCGATATGGAATTCGGTTCAGGCGCGGTCAAAATTACTCCGGCTCATGATCCGAATGACTTCGAAATCGGGAACCGTCACGATTTGGAGCGCATCCTTGTCATGCATGAAGATGGCTCGATGAATGAAAAGGCTGGTAAATATGAAGGCATGGACCGTTTTGAATGCCGGAAACAAATCGTCAAGGACCTTCAGGAAGAAGGAGTGCTTTTCAAAATCGAAGATCACCTTCACTCAGTAGGCCATTCAGAGAGAAGCGGTGCTGTTGTTGAACCATATCTTTCGACTCAATGGTTCGTTAAAATGCAGCCGTTGGCTGATGCATCCGTTGAGCTTCAAAAAGGAACCGATGAGGAAAAAGTTCATTTCGTACCGGACCGTTTCGAAAAAACGTACCTGCATTGGATGGAAAATATCCGCGACTGGTGCATTTCCCGTCAGCTTTGGTGGGGTCACCGCATTCCAGCCTGGTACCATAAAGAAACAGGTGAAGTGTATGTAGGTCACGAAGAGCCTGCGGACGCTGAAAACTGGGAACAAGATACAGATGTTCTTGATACATGGTTCAGCTCGGCATTATGGCCGTTCTCGACTATGGGCTGGCCTGACAAGGACAGTGTCGATTTCCAACGCTACTATCCAACCGGGGCACTTGTGACAGGCTATGATATCATTTTCTTCTGGGTATCACGGATGATTTTCCAAGCTCTTGAGTTCACGGGCGAACGTCCATTTGAAGATGTGCTGATCCACGGACTGGTTCGTGACGAACAAGGACGTAAGATGAGTAAATCGCTTGGCAATGGTGTCGATCCGATGGATGTCATCGATCAATACGGTGCCGATTCCTTGCGCTACTTCTTATCCACGGGCAGCTCGCCAGGGCAGGACCTTCGTTATAGCACGGAAAAAGTGGAAGCGGTTTGGAACTTCTCCAATAAGATCTGGAACGCATCCCGTTTTGCTTTGATGAACATGAATGGCATGACTTATGACGAAATCGATTTAAGCGGTGAGAAGTCTGTAGCCGATAAATGGATCTTGACGCGTTTGAATGAAACGATTTCAAACGTAACCAGACTTGCGGACCGTTATGAGTTTGGTGAAGTGGGCCGTGTGCTTTACAACTTCATTTGGGATGATTTCTGTGACTGGTATATTGAAATGGCGAAGCTTCCGCTATATGGCGAAGACGAAGCAGCTAAGAAAACGACGCGCTCGATCTTGGCTTATGTACTGGATAACACGATGAGATTGTTACACCCGTTCATGCCATTCATTACGGAAGAAATCTGGCAGAACCTACCGCATCAAGGTGAGTCCATCACTGTTGCCGCTTGGCCGGAAGTGAATGAAGAGTTGACGGATACAGCTGCAGCCGAGGAAATGAAGCTGCTTGTTGAAATCATCCGCTCCGTCCGTAATATCCGTGCTGAGGTGAACACACCGCTAAGCAAAAAAATCAATTTGATCTTAAAAGCGAAAGATGAGTCCATCTTAGGGACATTACAGAAAAACAGCAGCTATATCGAGCGTTTCTGTAATCCTGAACAATTGACGATTGGAATCGAAGTCGAAGAACCTGCTCAAGCCATGACAGCTGTCGTAAC
Organism: Peribacillus sp. YIM B13472; assembly: GCF_042788005.1. Classification (NCBI taxonomy): domain Bacteria; kingdom Bacillati; phylum Bacillota; class Bacilli; order Caryophanales; family Bacillaceae; genus Peribacillus; species Peribacillus sp. YIM B13472. Next base: position 30,782 of record NZ_JBHZPG010000019.1, on the reverse strand, counting down.
TGGCGTAGAACTAATCCTTCCGCTTACAGGACTGATCAATATTGACGAAGAAGTGAAACGTCTTGAAAAAGAACTCGACAAACTTAATAAAGAGGTTGAGCGCGTACAGAAAAAATTGGGCAATGAGGGCTTCGTTAAAAAGGCGCCGGCAAGCGTCATCGAAGAAGAACGTGCCAAGGAAAAAGACTATAGCGAAAAACGCGACTCTGTAATCCACAGGATCAGCGAACTGAAACAACTGTAAAACAAAAGGATGAACCAGCTTGAAGCCGGTTCATCCTTTTTGTGTTTACACGCTATTTAAGAAAAATATTCCGTTAGGAGGATATTCTTTCTTTTATGAATGTAAGGTACTCCCGTACGATATTCATATCACTTAGTGCACTTAATGTCCGGCTGCCGACGACATCCTCGATTTCGTTGAGCATGAGGCTGCCATCTTCCGCAAAAATGAAATCGATACCGACCATGCCACAATCAAACGACCTCATTACTCTTTCAACAAGGGCTAATTCAGAAGCAGTCAGCTCATATAGAGAAGCCGATCCGCCCAGCGTATAATTTGCCTTGAAACTGGAAGCGGATTCCCTAAGTACAGCACCCATCACTTTGTTCCCAACCACAAAGACGCGGATATCCCTTCCGAATATGCCAGGTTTTTGGACTATCCAGTTTCCATCATTCAGTTCGGCAAGATCATCGGCATGCTCGATTAAATATACTTGTTTCCCGCCGCGGCCACGTGTTTCTTTAGCAATGAAAGGGAACTCCATGTCATCGGCACTCGGCCTTCCGTTACAATATACGGTATCGGCCATTGGAATCCCGAGCGAGGACAAATATTGATGCGTCTTTGCTTTGTCATTCGCGATTTCCGATACGAAGGAGGAGTTAAAGCAAGCAATCCCCAGTTGCTCAAGTTGCTTTGTGAAAAAAGGGTCGATGGTCCGGACGATAGCAAAGTCCGGCAATGAAATTGGATGTTTCCCATGTTCCACGTACAACTCGTTGAAACGATGACCGATCCTAAGGTCTTCCCGAAAGTGAAAGTGTAAATCAAGATCAAGCTTACTTGCTTCGTCAAGCATCCAATCTATGTATCCCTTATTTTTCAAGGCATCCTCACGGTTATAAATCAACCAGCCTGCTTGTTTTTTCATCAGATGCACTTCCTTTTCCTAATTCTTTCAAGATATAATCGAACATGCTATCAGCGATGTTGATGCCTGTACATTCATAAATATTCAGTAAATGCGAATTCGAATTCACTTCGCACAAAAGAGGACCTTCTTCACCGAACAACAAATCGACGCCAGCGAAGTCGGCACCCAGAAATTGCGCACATCGGATGGCAAGTTGTGCTTCTTCACTGGTAGGTATATATGGTGCAGCCTGCCCCCCGGCAGTCATATTAGCTCGGAAGTCTTGCTCGGAATGGCGTTGCATCGCTGCTATGACTTGATTGCCCACGACATTCACACGAATATCCCGACCTTTACTGTGCTCGATGAATTCCTGGAGTATAAATGGTTTGTGGCCAAGATTACGGATCGTCTTTAGTAACTCATCCTCTGTTTGGATTAAATATACTTGTTCCCCAAAAGAACCGTATGCTTCCTTAACGACAAGGGGATACCCAAGTTCATTGCCGATTTGTATGAAAGCATCCATATTGACCCTTTCAATCCCTTCGTACGTAAAAGGGGGAAATATCGTTTTCGGCATCGGTATGCCATGCCCGGTCAATGCTTGATGAGTTTTTGCTTTGCTGTCGCAAATATCGATCGCTGTACTGCTGTTATATACGGGGATGCCGAGCAATTCCAAATGGCGCGCCAAATGAATGTCTTTATCCATGAACAGGACAAAATCAGGCAGCTTATCAAAGGCTCCTTTAAGCAGTGGCACTCCTTTTTCGATTATGGGAATGAGATCTGAATTGCGGATAAGGGTTGCCATGATATCTTTCCTTTCGGCCGCCTCTTTAATGAACAAAGCTAAACTGGAAAACTTATCATGCTGTAAATAGCCGTTAACGACAATCCAACAGTGGAAATCTGAAGGTTTCATGGTAAAACACTACCTTTCATCTAGGTTAATCGTTCATATATTGATAAAATAATCTTAACGCATAAGAGCGGTATAAAGAAAGAGGAGGCTCAACGATAATGGTTACAACCATGAAAGAAATCAATCATTTTTTTGAACGGCGCCAAGTTCAATTGGGCATGAATTTTGGCCTATCACGGATGGAAACATTGTTAACTGAATTAGGTGACCCGCACAAGGCGCTAAAGTATATTCACATTGCAGGATCCAACGGGAAAGGATCAACACTGCAATATATTAAAGAAATCCTGCTTGCCCAAGGCATTCGGGTCGCTTCCTTCACTTCGCCTTATTTAATACGGATGAATGAGCAGCTGAAGATAAAAGAGGATGAAATCAGTGATAAGGATTTTATCGCTGTCTTCCGGGAGCTTTGGCCGATCATCCAAGAGATGGACAGGAAGGGGAATGGTCCCACTCAGTTCGAAATTTTGACTGCGATGGCATTCTCTTATTTTAGCAAAAAGGAAGTGGATTTGGTTTTGATGGAAACCGGTTTGGGAGGCAGGCTCGATACAACGAATGTCATCCAGCCGTTTCTTTCGATCATTACCTCGATTTCTTTGGAACATACGAACATCCTGGGAAACACACTTGGGGAAATTGCTTTTGAGAAGGCGGGCATCATTAAAAGCGGGGCGCCGATCATCAGCGGAGTCACAGCCGGGGAACCAGCAAAAGTAATTGAAGAAAAAGCTTCGTCATTAGGCGTACCTTATTACCAATTAGGCAAAGACTTTCATGTCGGCAAAATAAAGCAAAGTGAACGAGGGCAAAGTTTCTCCTTTTCGCTTGCAGACAGGTCCATCGAAAATGTGGAAATGAGGATGTTAGGGCGTCATCAAATGGAGAATGCGGCACTGGCCATTGCTGCTGTCACATTAGGAATGGAAAATATCGATGAAAGAAGCATACTTAAAGGAATAGGGGAAGCGAAATGGGATGGCCGCTTTGAAAAAATATCGGATGAGCCGTTGGTGATCATTGATGGTGCACATAATCCTGCCGGCATCGACGTACTGAAGGAAACGCTAAAAGTGCATTACCCCGACTATAAGTACCGATTTGTATTCAGTTCATTTAAAGATAAAAATTATTCCGAGATGCTTCATGGACTGGAAACGGAAGCGATGGAAATCATCATTACCGAATTCGACCATGAACGGGCGGCGGATGCGAATACGCTTTATGAAAAGTGCAGCCATCCAAATAAAAGTATAAACAGGGATTGGCAGGCGGCAATAACGGAGGGCAGAAGGAAAACAGGGGAAAAAGAGATTCTTGTCATCACAGGGTCCCTTCATTTCCTTTCACTTGTAAGGGAGTTCCTGATCAGAGAAGATGCCTAAAGGGATGTGGCTTTACCGGACTAATTATTTTTCCCGAATGTTGAGAAATGAGGCGCTTTATCATGGGAACCAAAGCATAAGAACCACCGGTAAGCCATATTTGTTTCAACTTCTCAATTGTTTTGCGCATTGAACGAATACTGAAGGTATATTGAATGAAAGTCAGTTTGACTAATATAACTGGATCAATACTTGGGCGTCCCTATCTCTGAATACATATTTACGAAACAAATGGTTCGCAGGCACCAGTTGATCTAAAGTAATCATTTCAAGTTGATCATGCTGAATAGAATCATATTTAGAAAGCATCCTCATCACCTCAAGTTTTAATAATTCTATTTTAAAACAATAAAGACTTTAGGCAAAAGGGTTCTATCTATAAGTTAAAACAAAGTTGATTGGGGCGGGTGTACGAGACTCCTGCTTAGAAAAGCGCGTCCAGGGGAGGCAAAGGCGCCGAGGAGGCTCCTGGACCGCCCGCGGAAAGCGAGTGCCTGGAGAGGAAATCAACGTTCAAATTGAGAAAAGGATCTTTTCAAAGGTCCTTTTCTCTTGTTAACAGAGTCTCTTGAAAAGAAAAAACTCTAATAGAGTGATTGATAACAAATCACCAAGTATATTTGTTAAAATATGTTTATATATTGATTCTATATGACTGATGAATAGTAGGATCTACTTAATAAAATAACGGGAGGAATGATAATCATGAAGAACCGTAGTGATTATTACATAGCGGAAGGGACTTTTATATTAGGGTTTCAAAGAAAGGCAATCGAATCCTCATGCACATTGTATAAATGATGGTTATCCATATCTATCTCTTCGTTTTGGGCTTGATTTTAGGCTCATTCTTCAACGTTGTCGGTTTAAGTGTTCCAGCTAGTCATTCATTTGCGAATCGTCGCTCCGCCTGCCCTTCTTGCGGGCGTACATTGACATTCTTCGAATTGATACCGGTTATTTCTTATATGTTGCAAGGTGGGAAATGCCGTGGCTGTAAAACAAGGATTTCACCCCTTTATCCGGCAGTGGAAATGCTGACCGGTGTTTTGTTTACCTCTGCTCCCATATTCCTTGGCTGGTCGAACGAACTCTTGATTGGCTGGACATTGATTTCATTATTTATGATCATCTTCGTGACTGATGTCGCCTATATGCTCATACCTGATAAAATACTGCTTTTCTTTACGGTGATTTTTATCGTTCTAAGAGTCTCATTTCCGCTGTCGCCCTGGTGGGATTCAATTGTCGGGGCAGCGATTGGCTTTAGCCTGCTGCTATTGATCGCTGTCGTGAGTAAGGGTGGCATGGGTGGCGGTGATATCAAGCTATTTGCAGTGATTGGCTTTGTATTGGGAATGAAGATGGTGCTATTATCGTTTCTTTTTGCGTGCTTTTATGGGGCATTCCTTGGCATCATCGGGTTGCTGACCGGAATCCTAAAAAAGAAAACACTTATTCCTTTCGGACCGTATATCGTTTTTGGGACATTGACTGCTTATTTTTGGGGCGATTCCCTTTTACATTGGTATGTAACTTTTTTAAGATGAGCTAAAAGGGCCATCCTAATGCAAGAGGAATTTGTCAAAAATCACCTGAACGATAGCACAGTAGGGAACTATCCCCAAATGGCTGCAAGTGAAGATGACAGGAAAGAGGAATGTATGTAATTGGTGAGAGGCGATATTGAATGGTTCATGAACCGGAAGTACCAGTACCTGGAAATCCCGTTTGGTTACCCATATATGAATAGGGAAATTTGACGAAACCTATTAATGACAAGACGACAAAAGTCTTGTTATTTTTTTTTACCTCTATGTTAGGATGAACAAAATGATCTGGAGGGGAGGAAAAAAATTGGTCAAGCCGGAACAAAGCAAGGGTGTAACGATTAAAATAAATGGGGAAGAAAAAGTATTTCCAGATAAAAAGATTGAAAGTCAAGAGGCGGCGAGTAAGGAGCAGGAACAGGAACACACAGATGAGAGTTTCGAATGGATACTCCCTGAGGATTCAAACGAAAACAAAATCGTATTGGTTCCCTCACCGCCGAAGACTAAAATGCCGAAGTTCATCGGTTTTGGCACCAGTTCGCTGAAAAGCTCGGATAACAGACCGATCAAGACATTCATGATCGCTGTCATTTGTGCCGTTTTTTTTGGGTCGATTCTCGGCTTGATCGCCGTTAAAACGATTACAAAGGAAAAAGCAGAAGTATCTTCGGTCGAGACCCCGATTCCAACGGAAGCCACTGTTGAGGATAAAAAAGCGGCAGTGACTGAACCAGGAAACCAGCTGAAGACATTCCTTGTACAGGGAGGAGTATTCAGCAGCGAGGATGCAGCAAGGCAAATACAAAAGAAAATCATTGAAAAGCAGGTTCCCGCTGAAATTTTCAAATTGGAAGACAGCTATTATCTATTCTTGGGATCGGCAGAGAGTCTAGCTTCAAGTAAGGAGCTGGCCTTGTTCTTAAAGTCCTATAATGTGGACGTATATTGGAAGGAAATCAATTTTGAAGCGGCTGGGACAAGCCGGGAAGATGAGAAAACCCTCGATAAGATGAAGGCAGTATATGCTTCGTTGGCAGAAACATCCGCAACAATGCTTCGTGGAAAGGAAGGGACGGTAAACGAAGAAACCCTGAAAAAAAACATGGATGAACTGAAGGCAGTGAAATTATCGCCCGAGTTTTCGAAAATGAACGATGACCTGACTGCTGCCGCAAAGTCGATTGACGAATATGGGACTTCCCAAAATGAAAAAAAGCTATTCCAGGCTCAAGAAAGTCTGCTTGATTTTTTATTGAATTTCCAAAACATATCGAGTTAAGTAAAAAAAAAAGGGGGGCTGCCTAATGGGACAAGCTCCCCAATATGAAACCATCTGTGACACCTTTTTTATTTTCCGGGAAATACTTACAGGCATTTGTCGATTCCTAGTAAACAATAATTGTGGATTGCACCATAATTTGATAGGATAGATATTGTATCTCCCTATGTAAAGAAAGGTGACTTTTATATTATGCAGCCATTGATTTTAGCTTCTTCATCACCACGTCGTAAAGAACTTCTACAATTTCTTCAAATCCCCTTTGAAAGCATGAATTCCAATGTCGATGAAAGTATTGATGAAAACATGTGTCCTGATGCAGCGGTGAAAGAACTGGCCTCCCGTAAAGCGGAAGCCATCGCAGCAAAATTTCAGGAAAGCTGGGTGATCGGCTCGGATACCGTTGTTGTCCTTGATGGTGAGATATTGGGCAAGCCGACAAGCCGGGCGGATGGAAAAAGAATGCTGGAAATGTTATCAGGACGGACACATGAAGTATACACAGGTGTCGCCATCCTATTCGGCAAGCATCGCAGAGTATTCGCAGAAAAAACGGAAGTGACATTTTGGGAGCTGCCAGAAGCTGAAATCGATCGTTATCTGGATAGCGGGGAACCCTTTGACAAAGCTGGCGGCTATGGGATTCAAGGATACGGATCTCTTCTTGTCGAACAAATCAAAGGGGACTATTTCTCAGTCGTCGGGCTTCCGGTCTCAAGACTGGCCCGGGAACTTAAAGCGATGCAGGAAGAGTTAGGATAAGATAATTTGATTTCGTCTGGCATCTTCCCTTTTCTAAGGAAGGGTTGATCTTTTGAGCGAAAAAATGTTAATACGGGATTACCCGAAAGAAGAGCGGCCGCGCGAAAGGTTTCTGCAGGACGGGCCGCAGAGTCTCTCCAATCAGGAATTGCTTGCTTTGCTACTCAGGACGGGGTCAAGGGAGGAGTCAGTCCTGCAACTATCCGGCAGACTCATCAATTCCTTCAAGGGCCTGCGCTTGCTAAAAGAAGCCACTGTGGAAGAACTGACCGTGATCAAAGGGATTGGTGAAGCAAAAGCGATTCAAATCCTGGCCTCTGTCGAACTTGGCAGGAGAATTAACAATTTGAATGATCAAGACCGTTATGTGATTCGATCTCCTGAAGATGGAGCCAACTATTGCATGGAAGAAATGCGGTTTTTATCACAGGAACATTTCGTCTGTCTCTATTTAAATACGAAAAATCAAGTGCTTCAAAAAACTACGGTATTCATCGGCAGCCTCAATGCCTCGATCGTGCATCCGCGCGAGGTCTTTAAAGAGGCTTTCAAAAGGTCCGCTGCCTCTATCATCTGTCTTCATAACCACCCCTCCGGAGACCCCTCTCCCAGCAGAGAAGATATTGAAGTGACGAAAAGGTTAGTCGAATGTGGTAAAATAATCGGGATTGAAGTATTGGACCACATCATTATCGGGGAACATAAATATGTTAGTTTGAAGGAAAAAGGTTATTTATGACACTATCAAAATTTTTGACGATACGATATAATATTGTTTATGATTTTTAAAAGAGGAAACTTTTTCAAAACTCTTATTGTCAAAAAACGACAAATTATTATTTGAACTTATAAAAAGGCATTTTTGTTTACGAAAGGGAGATACCATAATGTTTGGAATTGGCGCTAGAGATATAGGGATTGATTTAGGAACGGCGAATACGCTTGTTTATGTGAAAGGAAAAGGTATCGCAGTACGTGAACCATCGGTTGTAGCTGTGCAAACAGATACAAAGCAAATCGTTGCAGTCGGAAACGATGCGAAAAACATGATCGGCCGTACACCTGGTAACGTGGTTGCCCTTCGCCCGATGAAGGATGGGGTAATTGCTGATTATGAAACGACGGCTACCATGATGAAGTACTATATGAAGGAAGCTCAAAAGAAGGGCGTATTCGGCAACAAGCCATATGTCATGATTTGTGTGCCTTCTGGAATTACGGCAGTTGAGCAGCGTGCAGTCATCGATGCAGCTAGACAAGCTGGAGCCCGTGACGCATATCCTATCGAAGAACCGTTTGCAGCAGCGATCGGTGCGGACCTTCCGGTTTGGGAGCCTACAGGAAGCATGGTCGTTGATATCGGCGGAGGAACGACGGAAGTGGCAATCATTTCCCTTGGCGGAATCGTTACAAGCCAATCGATCCGTATTGCCGGTGATGAAATGGATGATGCCATTATCGTTTACATCCGTAAGAACTACAATTTGATGATCGGTGAGCGTACTGCTGAAGCGATCAAAATGGAAATTGGTTCTGCTGGAGACACGGAAGGCGTAGAAAACATGGAAATTCGCGGCCGTGACCTATTGACTGGGTTACCGAAAACGATCGAAATCACAGCTGAGGAAATATCCAAAGCATTAAGCGACACAGTTTCTGCAATTGTGGATTCCGTGAAAAACACTTTAGAGAAAACACCACCTGAATTAGCCGCTGACATCATGGACAGAGGCATTGTATTGACAGGCGGGGGTGCTTTGCTGCGCAATTTGGATAAAGTCATCAGTGAAGAAACGCAAATGCCGGTGATCATCGCTGAAAATCCGCTGGATTGTGTTGCAATCGGAACGGGAAAAGCGCTGGACCACATTCATTTATTCAAGACTAAATCAAGAGATTCGCGATAAGCATTACTTCTCAAATAGGGCCGGCTCAACAAAAGGTGCAATTTTGAGCCGGTTTTCTTATGTTTTGCAGTTTAATTAAAATCCATAGTGTAATTTTAAGACCATAGAGTAAATTTTAGATAGAGGTGTAATCACCATGCCACAGTTTTTTAATAAAAAGCTCCTTCTCTTGCTCGTTAGTATTATCGTTCTCGTGGCATTGATCGGTTTTTCATTAAGGGAGAGAGAAGAGTTGACTTGGCCGGAGCAATTCCTGAAAGATACGACAGGCTGGGTAGGAAATGTGTTTAATAAGCCAGTATCGGGTATAACAGGTTTTGTAGGGGGCTTAAAAGACCTTCAACATACATACGATGAAAACAAAAAATTGAAAGCCCGCTTGGATGAATATGTATTATTGAAAACCCAAGTCCAAGATTTAAAGGAAGAAAATGAAGAACTTCGCGATAACCTCAAAAAAGAAGATGACCTGCGGAAGTATTCGCCCACTCAGGCGACGGTCATTGGACGTAATCCCGACCGCTGGCATGAAATGCTGACGATCAATAAAGGGAAGCGTAATGGGGTAGAAAAAAACATGGCAGTCATCACGTCCAATGGGTTAGTCGGTAAGGTGAAATCAGCGACGGATTTCACGGCCTCCGTTCAACTTTTAAGTTCGATCGATAAAGCCAACCGTGTCTCAGCCATCGTTCAAGGTGATGATAAAGCATATGGCTTGATTGAAGGATTCGATGATAAAAAGAACCTTTTGCTGATGAAACGGATTCCATATGATAAAAAGATCAAGGAAAATTCATTGGTCATCACATCCGGTTATGGAGGGATCTTTCCGAAAGGTCTGCTGATCGGGAAAGTTGTCGATGTCAAAGTGGATCAATATGGATTGAACCAGACCGCGTATATTGAACCTTCGACGGATTTTTATGATATTAATAATGTTATGGTCGTTCAGCGCGAAGTGGACGGTTTACCGAAAGAAAGTGAAGGGGAGGATGAAGCTGAGTGAGATATTTCATCCTTTCTTTTATAGCCTTGGTTTTTTTTGTTTTTGAAAGCATCTTCGCCCAGATGTTCGCTGGGGATTCATTCGGGACCGATAAAATCCTCGTGCCCCATTTCATGATGATTTTCGTTTTTTTCCTGACCATGTACGGGTCCAGGAAAATGGGTATGCTTTATGGGGCGATTCTTGGGTTGACTTATGATGTTGTATATACGGAAATCCTTGGGACTTACATGTTCCTGCTGCCTTTTCTTGCCTATCTGATATCGAAAAGCATGAAAATCCTGCAGAATAATATATTGGTTGCCTGCCTTACTGCGCTTTTATTCACGGCAGTTTTAGAGGTTGTCATCTTTCAGATGAATAGCATCCTATCTTTTGCACATATGGGATTTGGTGAATTTGCGGAACGGAGATTGATTCCGACATTATTATTGAATCTAGCGTTCATTATCATCAGCTGCTATCCTTTAAAGAGAATGATTGAAAAGCTTGATTTGCAAGGAGAAACGGAATAACTTTCCTGTGCCTTAAGAAGCAGGTGGGAAATGTAATTTCTCTTTTCCGTGTACGTAGAAAAAGGAAATTTGTTTTCCTATGTCGAATTATATTTCATTGAGGTGAAACAAACGTCATGAATAAAAGAATTCAGCAAAATGTCATGATTAAGGGAACAAAAGACGGGTTTATGCTTCATCTCGATGATTCTTGCTCATTTTCCGAATTATTGAAAGAGTTAGAAGTGAAGCTTTCGGCAAACTATCAGTTTCAAGAAAATGACCCGTCCATTTCCGTAAAAGTACATACAGGGAACCGCTATCTTGATGAACAACAAGAAGAAAAGATTAAAGAGGTCATCCATAAAAAGAAGAAGCTTTTCGTGGATGAGATGATTTCGAATGTCCTGACGAAGGATGAAGCGAAACGATGGAAAGAAGAAAACCAAGTGACGACCGTGACCAAGATCATAAGGTCGGGACAGGTTTTTGAAGTTCCCGGAGACTTACTTCTAATTGGGGATGTCAATCCCGACGGAACGGTTCGTGCGGGTGGCAACATATATATCATGGGACAGCTAAAGGGAATAGCCCATGCCGGTTATAAAGGGAATAATGAGGCCATAATAGCAGCCTCTGTCATGAAGCCTGCCCAGCTGCGCATTGCCGGACAAGTTAATTTATCTCCTGACCAATATACGAAATGGGGACATGACTTGGAATGTGCCTTCATGGATGAAGAAGAAAATATCATTATAGAAAAACTGCAAGTCTTAAAGAAATATAGACCTAATTTAAATAGATTAGAAGGGGGTCTCTAATCGTGGGAGAGGCAATAGTTATAACATCCGGTAAGGGTGGTGTCGGGAAAACGACCACCTCCGCCAATTTAGGAACATCTTTAGCTCTTCTAGGCAAGAAGGTTTGCTTGATTGATACGGATATTGGTCTTCGGAATTTGGATGTAATCATGGGATTGGAAAATCGGATCATCTATGATTTGGTCGATGTGGTCGAAGGGCGCTGTAAAATACACCAGGCGCTCATTAAGGATAAACATTTCGAGGATTTGCTTTATTTGCTTCCAGCTCCACAAAATAGTGATAAAACAGTGGTGAATGAAGAGCAGATGAGGAAACTCATAAGCGATATGAAGCCTGACTATGATTATGTCATCATTGATTGCCCTGCAGGCATTGAACAGGGCTTCAGGAATGCCATAGCTGGGGCGGATAAGGCAATCATCGTTACGACTGCAGAGAGACCGGCTGTCAGGGATGCAGACCGTATCATTGGCTTGCTTGAAAAAGAAGAGCATATTGAACCGCCTCAATTGATCATCAACCGGATACGCGGCCATTTGCTACATGAGGATGAAGAAATGGATATCGATGGAGTTGCCGATTTTCTTAAGATTGATTTGATCGGCGTCATTCCTGATGATGACCAAGTCATTGTGGCAGCGAATAAAAAGGAACCCATTGCCTATAATCCGGACAATAGAGTTTCGCTTGCCTATCGGAACATTGCCAGAAGGATCCTTGGTGAATCTGTGCCCTTGACTCCAATTGGCGGCGAACCAAAGGGCTTCATGTCCAAATTGAAAAAATTCTTTAGCGTGCGGTAAATCTATATTTCTTTTGTCAGGAAGCGGGGAGCATTTGATGCCCTCGCTTTTTTTTATGCTTCTTGCAAAATAAAAAAGGCAAGCCATGTACTGGCTTGCCTGATCTATATGCTAAAAATGCAGCGCGGGTTATCCGCGTCTTCCGCCTCTGCCGCCGCGTTTTGATTCGGTGCTGCGTTTAAGAGTCGATAAATTTTCTTCACTAGTCTTTAAAAAGCGAACCATTTTATCTTCGAAATTTTCCTTTGGTTGGAAATTACCTTTTGAACGAAAATCTTTAGAACGGCTATCCCCTTGGCGTGGTGGGCGTTTGGTATAAGAAGAGGTTTGCCCTTCGGGTCTATCTATAGCCTTTTTGATGGACAAGGCAGTTTTTCCGTCTTTCTCACTAATCACTTTTACTTCAATTTGGTCGCCTACTTTAAGATGGTCATTTACGTCTTTTACATAGCTATCTGCTACCTCACTGATATGCACAAGACCTGTTGAGCCTCCTGGTAATTCTACGAATGCTCCAAAATTAGTGATACCTGTTACTTTACCTTGTACTTTGCTGCCTATTTCGATTGACATAAAAAAATGTTCCCCCTCAATAATGTTAAAACCACTTTATTATAACAAATTTCGGGGAACAATATCAATCTCAATTATTCGATTTTCTGAATCGATACCCGAATCTCCTTGGAAATTCATAAGTTTTCGGATGATTTTTCATTGGAAAAAATTTTTTCAGGGATGTGCAGAAAGAAAATCTTTTCTCCGTCATAGTCTGGACAAGTTGCTCATAAGTTGTAATATAGCGCTTTGACATGAGCAGGGGGGGGAATCTTGAATGGATGATCGCAGGAAAGATATCCGAAATCGTATCGCCAAGAGACGCAAGTTCAATGATAAACCGGCAGGTGGCAGCAGTTGGACGGAGATCAACAATGAGGAACCATATGGGATTGATTCATATAACGGGTTTTCCGAGAAAGATCATCCGCTCTTCAAGAAAGAATATTTTTTCTTTAAAATCCTTGCGAGTGTATGCCTGTTCTTGATTATCGCTGTGATGTTCAAACACCCTTCTGTGCGGCTGGACCCTGCCAGAAGTTTTGTCACGGAGAACATGAACAAGGAATTTCAGTTCGCTTCAATCTCCAACTGGTATGAAAGTGCTTTTGGTAAACCGATCGCTTTTTTACCGAATGAAGCCGATAAGGAAACTGTTGATTCGAATGAAGAATATGCAATGCCAGCCTCTGCGAAGATTACCCAAAACTTCGAGACGAACGGTGAGGGGATCATATTGGAAACGAGCAAAGGTTCAAAGGTCGAGGCCGTCAATGAAGGGGTAGTCATTTTTGCCGGTGAAAAGGAGGGGATTGGAAAGACGGTCGTCATTCAGCATGCCAATAAAAGTGAATCTTGGTATGGGCAGCTGGAAGGAATTGATGTGAAATTGTATGAGTTCGTTAAAAAGGGCAATGAAGTCGGACAGGTTACACTAAGTGAAGATGGATCCAAGGGCAGGTTTTATTTGGCGATAAAAGAAAATGATGCTTTCGTCGATCCTAAAAAGGTGATTTCCTTTGAGTGAATATGGGAAATTACTGTTTAAAATCAGGGTGCACCCGACATTGTGGTTTGTCATTGGCATTGCCATCCTCACTGCCCATTTCGTTGAAGTGATGATGCTGTTGCTCATCGTCTTCATTCATGAAATGGGGCATGCTGTCTGTGCCCAGCATTTCAAATGGCGGATAAAGTCAATCCAGCTGCTTCCTTTTGGCGGGGCTGTCGAGACTGAGGAGTACGGAAATAAGAGTTTGAAGGAGGATTTGGCGGTGGTGCTTGCCGGTCCGCTTCAACATGTTTGGCTCATTGGTGCAGCTTTTTTGCTCTATTTCTTTTCTATCATCCCATATGAGCTGTATCAGCCATTTTTGTATATGAATCTTATGCTGCTGATTTTTAATCTGCTGCCAATTTGGCCCTTGGACGGGGGAAGGCTGCTATTCATCGGTGTATCCCTATACTGCACCTTTCTGGAAGCGCAGAAACATACACTTCACTTTTCTGCAGTATTCGCTGTCCTGGCTTTTTTGACCTGGATCATTCTGGATCCGCTCAATTTGAACATTTGGCTCATCATCTTTTTCATAAGTCTCTCACTCGTCATGGAGTGGCGGCAGAGGTATTATGCTTTCATCCGCTTTCTTTTGCAGCGCCATTACGGGCATACGAATGATTTGGCGAAACTGAAGCCGATCTCGGTGGATTCACAAGAACCGATTTATAAAGTGCTGGAACTGTTTCAACGCGGTTGTAAACACCCCGTCATCATCATGAAAAACGGGAAAGAGAGCGGCTCGTTGGATGAAACGGAAATCCTTCACGCCTATTTTTCCGAGAAAATGACAAACGGGAAAATAGGCGACCTATTATATTCTTATTAAATATGTTATCCTTTCTTCAAATTGAGGAGAGGATTTTTTTTGATGAAAAAAATGATCGCGAACCTAGCTTCACGCGAAAAAAGAGTGGCCGTACTAGAGAATGGTGTTTTACGTAAACTTGAAATCATGCCGCCTCAAAAGCGCAGTACGGTCGGTAATATTTATCTTGGGAAAGTGACGAAGGTTTTACCGGGAATGGATGCCGTCTTCATTGATTATGGTGCAGAGAAGAATGGTTTTTTACACCGTGACGAGGTTCCCTCTTTCCAGCTGACAAAAAAAAGTGATGGGAAAGCATCCATCGGTCAATTTGTCCATCAGGGAGAAAAGCTGCTAGTTCAGGTGACTCGGGATGAAACGGGCACCAAAGGAGCTAAATTGACTGGGCTGATCGAGTTTTCAACAAATTCCCTCGTATACATACATGGAATAGATTATGTTGGTGTTTCAAAGAAATTCAAAAACGATGATCTTCAAAAGCAATGGCGTGAAACGGCCTTGCAGTATAAAAATCCTGATGAGGGATTGATTGTCCGCACCTCGATGGAGAACGAAAGTGAGTCGGTATTCCTTGACAGGTTAACTGGATTGCGGGAGCTCTATAAAGAGCTTGAAGGTAAGGCTGCGTCCCTCAAGGCACCGTCCATACTCTATGAGAGGGACGCATACCTTGACATGATCATTTCTGAAATGTCGGGAACGGCGACAGGGGAACTTGCCATCGATGATTTCGAGGCTTATCGGGAGTTGAAAAAGTGGATACAGGAAAACCGTAAGGAGTGGGAAATATCCCATGTATCGGGTCCAAAGAATATTTTTTCCGAATGGAATGTCGAAGCGCAAGTTGAGAAAATGGCCAAGAAAATCGTTTGGCTTGAGAATGGCGGATATTTAATTTTTGAAGAAACGGAAGCTTTCACCGTAATCGATGTCAATTCAGGTAAGTTTACCGGTAAGGTGGCGAAGGAAGCAACATTGTTTGCCGTTAATCAGGCTGCGGCGAAAGAAGTCGCCCGTCAACTGAGATTGAGGAATATCAGCGGAATCATCTTGATAGATTTCATCAATATGGACAATTCACGGCATGAGCAGGAAATCATCGATATCGTCAAAAAGGAAGCGGTGAGGGATGAGAAGCGAATTCAGGTCATCGGCTTTACGGAATTGGGCATTTTACAAATGACGAGAAAACGAACCTCCCCGTCTTTAAGTGAAATGATGTCGGTACCATGCCCCGTGTGCAGCGGAAGTGGTAAAATCGAGAGCCCGGAAACGGTGGCGTTCCGGTTGGAACGGGAACTGCTGGAACACAGGAAGACGGATGATGAAGCGGTCTGGGTGGAGGTCAGTAAAGCGGTGGCGGACGTGCTGCTTGGCGAAAAGGAATCATATCGGCCGACACTGGAGGAATTGATCGCTAAAAAGATATTCCTATCTTTTATCCCAGGTTCGAGGAATGTCTATTCCATCAAGCGCTTCGGAAGCATTCAGGAAATCGGGCGGGCTTTCGAGTGAAGAGCGGGAATTCTAATAAATATATTGACAGCCTTTCCTGTTTCATGTTAGGATTTTAATGTTATGTTTGTAGCACCCGTGCTACAACCGCTCAACAACAGGTTTTAAGTTTTTGCCTTTCTGGTAAAACGCCTGTGATTGGCGAGTCTGAGACATTTAAGGAGGTGCAAGTATGTACGCAATTATCGAAACTGGCGGTAAACAAATTAAAGTAGCAGCTGGCGAAGCGGTTTACATTGAAAAATTAAACGCAGAAGCAGGCGAAACTGTTACATTTGACAAAGTTTTATTCGTAGGTGGCGAAGACGTGAAAGTCGGTGCTCCACTAGTTGAAGGCGCTACTGTAACAGGTACTGTCGAAAAACAAGGTAAGCAAAAGAAAATCACTGTTTTCAAATACAAAGCGAAGAAAAACAATCGTAAAAAACAAGGTCATCGTCAACCATACACAAAAGTTGTTATCGAAGCAATCAACGCGTAAGGGCTGATTCTAGATGATTAAAGTTGTATTTGATGCTCCGCAGGAACGGATTACTTCGTTCACCTTAAGCGGACATGCTAATTTTGCTAAAAAAGGTTCTGATATCGTTTGTGCAGGTGTATCGGCTGTTTCCTTCGGGTCAGTCAATGCGATTATGTCCTTAACGGATGTAGAGCCTGAGATTGAGCAAGGGAGAGAGGGCGGCTATCTTCGCTGCGTCATTCCGGCGAATCTTTCACCGGAATCCGAAGAAAAGGTGCAGCTGCTCTTGAACAGTATGCTCATATCACTGCAAACTATCGAACGTGATTATGGTAAATACATGAAAATTATCCTCAACCAATAGGAGGTGGAACAAATGTTAAGATTAAATCTTCAGTTCTTCGCTTCGAAAAAAGGAGTAGGTTCTACAAAGAACGGACGTGACTCTCAATCTAAGCGTCTTGGCGCTAAACGTGCAGATGGTCAATTCGTTTCTGGTGGTTCTATCCTTTACCGTCAACGCGGAACAAAAATCTATCCTGGTGAGAACGTAGGCCGTGGTGGAGACGATACTCTATACGCTAAAGTAGACGGTGTTGTTAAATTCGAACGTTTCGGACGTGACCGTAAAAAAGTAAGCGTATATCCAGTTGCACAAGAAGCATAATTGGCATCTTTGAACAGAGGCTGACTCAAAAGGGTCTGATTCCTTCTACAAGACACTATATACCGCGCATTTTTAATAATGGTATGTTATATAGTGATGAAGGGGTCCGGCCCTTTATTTATACTATAGGAACGGACCAGCATTTTGCAGGAGACTTTAGTCATTAGTATTTAGGAAAACAACCTCTGACTTACAAATGGCTCGCCAATAGGCGGGCTTTCTTAAACTTTCAGGGGGGAAATCCAAGAATAATCATCCATCCGATTTGGTTAAACCAAATAGACACTCCAATTCAACTATAATATCTCCAATTGGTGCATAAATAAGGCCCATTCTCTTTTTTAGTTCAAATGGCTCTACCATCGTCCAAAGAACTCAGGGTGTGCGGCTGTATTTTTTGGACGGGGGCCTTTCATGTGAAGGCATGTGAATCAAGCTTCATTTCCTGTTTATTGTTTTTTTGATATACTGTACAAATGGAAGTATTCAACATGATAGAGCCAAAAAAGTTTCTTTATCATAATTGAAGGTGTTAATAATGGATAAAAATTGGACGACTATTGAAACTCTGCGTCAAACCAGGCATGACTGGCTGAATAAAATTCAAATCATAAAAGGGAATCTGGAGTTGAACAGAATCGACCGTGTCAAGGGCATCATTGATGAAATCATTGTTGAAACCCAGAATGAAGCACGCCTTTCCAGTTTGAATTTACCTAAATTCACCGAGATGTTGTTGACGTCGAATTGGAATAATGGATCCTTTTATTGCGAATATGAAATCATTGATGTTTTTGAAGGCTCAACTGAGATGGACGGGCTGATGTATCGCTGGACAAACGATTTTTTTAAAATTCTGGATAAGAATCTGGATCCATTTTTTGAAAATATACTGGCTGTTTCCATGTGTAAAAAAGAAGTGAGCGATATGCATTGTTCATTTCATATGCAAGGCAGGTTCATTGATCAATCCCCAGTGATCGAGTTTTTGGAAAGTTCATTGACGGCCGAGCAATCAATTGAAATTCTTGAATGTAATGAGGATGAAATATTTTTTAAGATGGATATTAACTTTTAGAGAAGTATACAGCAAGAAATGACTTGCAGAAAACAAGGAAGTGATAGCATGTTTGTCGATCAAACGAAAGTCTATGTAAAAGGCGGAGACGGTGGTAACGGGATAGTTGCTTATCGTCGTGAGAAATTCATACCTAAAGGCGGACCTGCTGGCGGAGATGGCGGTAATGGGGCCAATGTCGTTTTTGAAGTGGAAGAGGGCTTGCGTACATTAATGGATTTCCGTTATCAACGTCACTTTAAGGCACCTCGCGGAGAACATGGCATGTCCAAAAACATGCATGGTGCGGCCGCAAAGGATATGGTCATCAAGGTACCACCTGGCACGGTTGTCATTGATGATAAAACGAAGGAAGTCATTGCTGATTTAGTTGAGCACGGGCAACGCGCCGTTATCGCCAAAGGTGGCCGCGGAGGCCGGGGAAATTCCCGTTTTGCCACACCTGCCAATCCTGCACCTGAAATCGCGGAGAACGGCGAACCGGGCCAAGAACGCGATATAGTCATGGAATTGAAACTATTGGCTGATGTCGGTTTGGTTGGTTTCCCAAGTGTAGGGAAATCCACGTTGCTTTCTGTCGTATCAGCAGCAAGGCCTAAAATTGCCGAATACCATTTTACGACGATCGTACCGAACCTGGGAATGGTGGAAACGGAAGATCACCGCAGCTTTGTCATGGCCGATTTACCTGGTCTGATCGAAGGCGCTTCAGAAGGTGTGGGCCTTGGACATCAATTCCTGCGCCATATTGAAAGAACAAGGGTAATCGTTCATGTAATCGATATGTCGGGTCTTGAAGGCCGGGATCCATATGAAGACTATCAAACAATCAATAAAGAGCTGGAAGAGTATAACCTGCGCTTGACTGAACGTCCGCAAATCATTGTAGCAAGTAAAATGGATATGCCGGACTCAGAAGATAACTTAGCGGCATTCAAAGAAAAGCTGGATGAAGACTATCCTGTCTTCCCGATTTCTGCCGTGACGCGTGAAGGGATCCGTGAGCTTCTTTATGCAATTGCCGATAAAATCGAAGAGACGCCTGAGTTCCCTCTTGAACATGAAGAAGAGAATACTGGAATCCACCGGGTTCTATATAAACATACATCACAGTCTGATGAATTTAACATCGAACGCGAACCCGATGGCAGCTTTGCCGTATCAGGATTCAAGATCGAGCGTCTATTCAAAATGACTGACTTCACCCGTGATGAGTCCGTGCGTCGTTTCGCCAGACAGCTTCGTTCATTCGGAGTCGACGAAGGCCTACGCCAAAAAGGTGCGACAAATGGCGATATCGTCCGTATCCTTGAATATGAATTTGAATTTGTTGATTGATTGTAAACCATGATGGCAGGCAAAAGGAGGCGTGCGGAGTTTGAATAAGGCCGATCAGAAGTTTTTCCTCGTTCGAGAGGATGTCCTTCCCGAAGCGATGAAAAAAACGCTGGATGCAAAAGAAATGATTGAACGGGGAAAAGCAGAATCAGTTTGGGAAGCGGTACAGCGAGTGGACCTAAGCAGGAGTGCTTTTTACAAATACCGTGACACGGTTTTTCCGTTTCATACAGTAGTTAAGGAAAAGCTGATTACACTGTTCTTCTATCTCGAAGATCGTTCTGGTACTCTATCGGAGCTCTTGCGGCTCGTCGCCTCATCCGGATGCAACATCATGACCATCCACCAAACGATTCCTTTGCAGGGACGTGCAAATGTCACCCTATCCCTGAATACAGGCGGGATGACAATGAATATTGATGAACTGCTTACTAAACTGCGTAAAATGGAGTTCGTCGAAAAAGTCGAAATCATTGGTAACGGCGCATGAAAACAGCCTGTACATTTCAGATGTACAGGCTGTCAGTTTGTAGACAAAAAGGTTTCGGAATGGTCTCATTCCGAAACCTTTTCCAACTGATTCTGAGAGTGGCTACTATGTTAAAGAGATGAACGAACAGTTTGCCTATTCGTTTCATGCAGTCATTCATTTCAAGTTGATCTCGTTGAATACAATAAAGTTTAGAAAACATCCTTATCATCATTTTAAAACGAAGTTAATTGGAGAGGGTGTTCGAGACTCCTGCTTAGAAAAGCGTGTCCAAGAGAGACCCAAGCAGGCGCATTGCGCCGAGGGGGCTCCCGGACCGCCGCGGAAAGCGAGTGCCCTACGTTCCAATCAACGGTCAAATTTAAAAAATCTAAAACAGCCTGTAGACATCCTCAATTATTATCGAGTTTGTCTACAGGCTGTTTGCATTTGTAAGAGGAAATTAACGATTAAGTATTGTAAAAAATCAGAAAATGGCATAACATAAACAGTAGATTTTCCGTGAAAAGGAGTTTATAATATGACATCAAAAATTGCATTTCTTGGACCAAAAGCAACGTTCACGGATTTAGCTGTATCGCGACTATTTCCTAATGATATAAAAATACCGATGAACACGATTCCGGACTGCCTTGATGCTGTTCGGGACGGGGAAGTGAATCACGCGCTCGTGCCGATCGAGAATGCTTTGGAGGGTTCGGTAAATATAACGATGGATTACTTAGTCCATGAAGTCACATTACCGATGAAAGGCGAAGTGACGATTCCAATCCAACAGCATTATATGGTGCATCCGGATCATGCATATCCTGGTTTCAAACCTGACATGGTTTATTCGCATTCCCATGCCATTGCTCAATGCCGCAAATTTCTACATAATGAGTTAAGGGGCATTCCATATGAGTATGTCACATCCACTGCAGCCGCTGCGAAGATGGTGATGGAGAATCCCGATATCAATATTGCTGCGATTGCAAATGATATGGCTGCTAAAGAGTACGGTTTGACGATTGTAAAACAAAATATTCACGATTATGAACATAATCACACCAAGTTTATCGTCGTATCCAACAGTGAAGTCGACTATGAAGGGCATTTGACCGTTGAAGGGGACAAGAAAACGACCTTGATGATTCAGCTGCCTGCCGACCATTCAGGACAGTTGCACCAAGTCCTTTCCGCTTTTTCCTGGAGGAAACTTAACCTTTCAAAGATTGAATCAAGACCAATGAAAACGGGATTGGGCAATTACTTCTTCATCATCGACATCGAAATGTCCCTTGACGATGTCCTCATCCCGGGAGCGATCTCTGAGCTCGAGGCCTTAGGATGTACGGTATCGATCATGGGAAGCTATTCATGCTTTAAAGTCCAAACTGGTGTACCGCAACGATGAACGATGAATGATATATGGTATAACCTCAGCTGAGTTTTATACAATGAATAAGAAGGGTGCCCCGGGAGTATTTCCGGGGCATTTTTGTGTTTGTTAAGATTTGTATTTCCCTTGCGTATAAGTTCCTAAAATGGTTGGCTGTCATTTGATGAAATATATAGCAATAGGCAGGAAGGAATGCTATTCATATTTTGATTTTGAGGAAGATGGGCGAAAGTTTTTCATGATAAAAAGATCCTATGATTCTGGATGGTAAACAAACACCGATTGTGATGAACACAAATACAATAAGTAAATCCCGTTAGGCCGCCTGTGGAAATAGGAACAGTAATACATACGTTGATGACTAAATCGGTGGAAGCACCTTTTTTATCAAAAATGCAGAGAGAGGGTGGTGGTCAGCAGAGATGGATAATCAATTCAAAGAAACTTTCGGTTCTTGGATCCAAGCAATAGGAACTGTCATTTCTGCTATAGCAGGTACACCATCCGATGTCTTGGACGAAGAATTTCGTAATAACTTGGATTTGATTGGAAATGAACTTCAAGCAACAGGAAATGCCTTATTGGCGGACGCAGAAGAAACCTGGTCGCTGAATAAATTCGGTAACCAATTACAGGCAATCGGAAATTCGACGGTTATCTTGGGATTAGTCATTGATTTCGATGAAGTAACCAAACAGGAATTGATCATCAAAGGTAATTTGATCCAAGCGTTGGGCGGAGGTACCGCTTTGGCGGGGGCATACGAAAATCCGGATGAACCGGAGCAGGCTTTCAATGTTACGGGAAATTTGTTGCAGGTGATTGGGAATTCGATGCAAGCGATAGGCGGAATTGCCGAACTTAAAAATAGTGTTCTAGAAAAAGACAAAGAAAAGGATCAAAAGGAAGAAGAGCAAGAAAAGGAGCAGGAACTACAAAAATATCAATATCCTTATTTGGAAGAGAAGCCATCTGATGCTGAATTAATCCAAGCGACGGGAGGCTGGGTTCAGGCGGTCGGTTCCGTCATTAGTCTTATCGGTCAGTTGAGAAGTAATGAGGAAGAAAACTCTGGGAAAGGCAGCTCAAATGAAAGCAATTCCGATGATGAGGGAGCATAATGGCCAATAAAAAAATCCTCAAAAGATATGGCTTCTGAGGATTTTACGTTCATTCAATCGACTAAAATGCCGGCATCCCTTAAAGCACACTCCGCTTCGTCGAGCAGTTCTTCAGATGTTGCGCTCAGTGTATGGAGATGGATGCCGCTCGTCAGTTCCGATAAAAAAGATGCGTTCGTTGCCGTCACCCTTGAAAGGAATTGCTGGACTTCCTTCCGGCTGCTGACCATGATGGAAGCGGTTAGGTCGCCGTATACGGGGTGCTCGATTTTGACATCTTTAACCGTGATGCCGATATCCACGAGTAAATATAGCTCTTCTTGGGTCCGGGAAGGATCGTGTTGGCAAGCTATGATCCTTTCCGGATTTTGCGTGCTCCCCGTTTGTAAGTACAGATAGCCTTGGCTCGTGGCAATGATAGGTTCCTTCCGCGCTTTCAGGAGGGTTATGTCACCAACGATAACCTGCCGGCTTACATTCGTTATCTGCGAAAGCTCGCTGCCCGTTACAGGCTCCGTGCTTGTTTGCAATAAATGTAAGAGTTTCGTCCGTCTTTCTTCCCCGAGTAATTTCTTTCTTTCCATAAACATTCACCTCTTTAATTACAAAAACATTCTAACACAGATTGGAGGGTTTTATCGAATGGCAGCTATTCCTTCGATGCAGTCCGCCAACTTGTGAATGTCGTCGGCCGTCGTGTTTTTGCCAAAGGAAAAGCGGACGAATTGATGGGCTTCATCTTCGCTTTTCCCAATGGCCATCATCGTTTTTGAAGGATCCTGTTTACCGATTTGGCAGGCGCTTCCCGTCGAAACCGCGAATCCTTTCTGGTTTAATTCCAGCATGATGTACTGTCCTTGCAATCCAGCGAAGGTCAGCGCCAAAATGTGAGGCAATTGCTCGTTTTTTGCTTCGATGATTTGAAAATCGATTTTCCTTTCCGTTAGCCGTTGGATCAATTGCATCCTAAGTGTGGAAATCCGTTTTCGTTCATCTTCCATGATATCCCCCAATTTCTTGGCAGCGGTTACGAAGGAAGCAATTCCGGGGACGTCCACTGTTCCTGGTCTGAAACCATATTCATGAGTGATATTCGGTACAGCAGGCTTCAACTGATGGATGGACGGGAAAATGACGGCCCCAGTCCCTTTTGGACCATAAACTTTATGACTGGAAACGGATAGTCCATCACATGAGGCAGCTATCTTCCCAAGTGGTAATTTAGCAAATGATTGGACACAATCCACATGAAAAAAAGCCTGGTGTTTTCGAACGATTTCACTTATTTGCTCAATGGGTTGAATGACCCCGATTTCCGAATTCACATGCTGGACAATGACCAAGCATGTTTTCTCCGACATACATTCCTGCAGATGTTCAATATCAACCCGGCCATCTTCCAAATGCCGTAAATAAGTAACCTCGAATCCTTCTTGTTCAAGTTTTGCCACGAAATTGGCAAGAGATGCATGTTCAGTTCGGCTTACAATCAAGTGGTTCTGCCAGGATGGTTTCGAAGCCATGAATGTATCGATGGCAAGCATGTTGCTTTCTGATCCGCCGCTCGTAAAGATGATTCCTTCCTTTTTTATGTTCAGCATTTCTGCGAGTTGCTGCCGTGACATATCCAATAAACGTGCCGCTTCAGAGCCGATATCATGCAAACTGCTCGCATTCCCGAAAAACTTCCGGGATGCTTGGCTGAATACGTCGAGAGCCTCCTCATCAATCGGAGTTGTAGCGGCATAATCCAAATAAATCAAGAAATCACTTCCATCCTTTAATCTTAAAAAACTCTTGATAATAGTTTAATAATATGTAAATATAGTTGTCAAGACACCTGTAATAAACAGGAGGAATGAAATAATGGTAAAAGCCGAAATCATCGTGATAGGCAGCGGGATTGCTGCCTTGAAAACGGCATTGGAAGCAAGTGAACATAAGCATGTGATACTCATCACAAAATCGAATATCCGTCATGGTAATTCTTATTTAGCTCAGGGCGGGATTGCTGCTGCAATATCTGATCGTGATCGAGTATCCTTTCATAAGAAAGATACGCTGGCGGCTGGCCAGCGATATAACAAGGTGAAGGCAGTGGAAAAACTCGTCGAAGAGGCACCTTCGGTTATAGCTGAACTTATTGATTCGGGTATGCGATTTGACCATGATCATGATGGAACTTTATTGCTTGGCATGGAGGGCGCCCACAGTGAACGAAGAATCCTCCATAGTCACGGGGATGCTACAGGAAAGTACATGATGGAACATCTTATAGGGCGCTTGCAAAAATCATCGATTACTGTGATGGAGCATGTTGCTGCAGTGGAGTTGATCATAGGGCAAGATGATTCTTGCATAGGCGTCAAAACACTTGATAAAGCAGGGGATCTTGTTGCCTATCATGCGGAACAGACGGTTTTGGCAACAGGCGGCTGTGGTTCCCTATACCATTTCACTTCAAATTCACAAACGGTTTCAGGTGATGGGATCGCACTTGCATTCAAGGCCGGTGCAAAAGTTCGTGACATGGAATTCATACAATTCCATCCGACCCTGCTTTTCGTCAATGGCAAAGCGAAAGGGCTGGTTTCAGAAGCGGTTCGCGGGGATGGAGCGAGATTAGTGACAGAAATGGGTAGGCCGATCATGGAGGATGTCCATAGCTTGAAAGATCTAGCACCAAGGCATATCGTTGCACAGACGATTTTTTCTTATTTGCAGCGCGGTGAAAAGGTATTTTTGGATATTACGATGATTAAGGATTTTAAAAATCGTTTTCCGACAGTGAGCTCATTATGTGAAAAAAGCGGGCTGGACCTTCAATTGGGGAAAATCCCGGTTGCACCAGGAAACCATTTTCTAATGGGAGGGATTGAAGTGGATGAATCGGGGCAAACCTCTGTACGCTCTTTGTATGCAGTTGGTGAAGTGGCATGCACTGGTGTACATGGTGCAAACCGATTGGCAAGCAACTCCCTTCTCGAAGGATTGGTTTTTGGAAATACGCTTGGCCGTTTCTTTGCTAACGTCCCGGCAAGGTCGATACCGGAAGAAAAAGAGCAGTCCAAGAGTTCCAGTCAAATTTCCTTTCTGCCTGATCTCACGACATTGCAGGAAAAATTAATGAACGAAGCGGGAATCGTTCGAAATGAAGCGGGTTTAACTCGACTGAAGGATTATCTTGAGACATTTAATATCGAAAAATTGCTGCATATGGAAGTAACGGCATTATCGATACAAGAAATAACGAAAATCAATGCCATAATCGTGGCGTGGCTGATTGCCGAATCCGCATTGACCAGAACGGAAAGCAGGGGAGGTCATTTCCGCAGTGACTATCCTAACGAAGATGACACCCAATGGCTTGAAAATTCGGTTATCCTTGCTTGCACGGATGTAAAAAACCGAGTGAAAGGGAGACGACTATATGAATATATTGAAGCTTAAGCAGATGCTGCAACAATTTTTAATGGAAGATATAGGGGAATGCGATGTAACGAGTGATACGATTTTTGATCAAGGTGAACAAGGAACTTTGACATTCATCGCAAAAGAAGGCGGGGTCTTTAGTGGCGGGGACGTCATCAAGACTGGATTTGCATTGTTGGATGAACAAATCGAGGTTTTCCTTTTTGTTCAAGATGGCGAAGTTTTCGAAGAAGGACAGCAGCTTGCGAAAATGACCGGCGATATGGCCTCCCTTTTAAAAGGGGAACGGGTCGTTTTGAATTTAGTGCAGCGTATGTCCGGCATTGCGACACAGGCTCATAAAGCTGCCATGATTTTAGCGGGGACGAAGACGAGAGCTTGTGATACGAGGAAAACTACACCAGGCCTGCGGATGCTTGAAAAATATGCGGTCCGTTCCGGCGGGGCATTCAATCACCGATATGGTCTGTATGATGCAGTCATGATAAAGGACAACCATATTTCTTTCGCTGGGTCCATAACGAAAGCGGTTCAAACGGTAAAATCCAAACTTGGACATACCACTAAAGTGGAAGTGGAAACGGAATCGCCACAACAGGTGCTTGAAGCAGTGGAAGCCGGTGCAGATATCATCATGTTCGATAACCGGAGCCCTGAAGAAATCAAGCAACTGATAAAATTGGTTCCCGCCCACATCATAACTGAAGCTTCTGGAGGGATCCATTTAGAAAATCTAGCCTCATATCGGGAAACAGGGGTAGATTATATTTCGTTAGGCAGCTTGACGCACAGTGTCAGGGCACTTGATATTAGCGCAAAGGTCAAAGAGCAGGAGGGGATATTGAAATGAACATATTGGAGATGGCTAAAACAGCAGGAAATGCATTGCCTGAAAAGTATAAAACGATGACAAAGGAAGAGATGGAGAATCGGGTCCATGACATTAAGAAACGACTGGGGAACCGTCTGTATATCCCAGGTCATCATTATCAACGGGAGGAAGTCATTCAATTTTCGGATTCAACGGGGGATTCACTTCAATTGGCCCAGCTTTCCGCGCAAAATCGCGAAGCGGATTATATCGTGTTTTGTGGCGTGCATTTCATGGCTGAAACAGCGGATATTTTGACGGAAGAAGGGCAGACGGTTATCCTTCCTGACATGCGTGCAGGCTGCTCCATGGCGGATATGGCGGATATTGAACAAACGGAACGGGCGTGGACAAAGCTTCAGGATTTATTTGGCGATACGATCCTCCCGCTAACTTATGTGAATTCCACTGCGGCCATCAAAGCTTTTGTAGGGAAAAATGGCGGGGCGACGGTGACGTCTTCCAATGCACAAGGGATGGTCTCGTGGGCCCTCTCGCAAAAAGAAAGAATCCTTTTTCTTCCCGATCAGCATCTTGGGCGGAATACCGCCTTTGACCTCGGAATCCCATTGAATGAAATGGCTGTCTGGGATCCGCATAAAGATGAATTGATCTATGAAGGGGAACTGGAAGATCTGAAGGTACTTCTTTGGAAAGGACATTGTTCAGTCCATGAAAATTTCACTACGGCGAATATTGAAACGCTTAGAGCGGAGCAGCCTGAAATGAATATCATCGTTCATCCCGAATGTCGCCGTGAGGTAGTCGGCCTGTCAGATTATGCGGGTTCGACATCGTACATCATAAATATGATCGAAAAAGCCGAACCAGGTAGTTCTTGGGCAATCGGCACGGAAATGAACCTTGTCAAGCGACTTATCGCCAATAATCCTGACAAGAACATCATCTCGTTAAATCCGAATATGTGTCCATGTCTTACAATGAACCGGATTGATCTGCCTCACCTGCTATGGGCGCTTGAATCCATTGAAGAAGGTATCATCATCAATCCGATAAAAGTGGAGAAAAACATTGCGGATAATGCCATCCTAGCATTAAACAGAATGCTGGAGCGCGTTTGAGTCAGTGCTTTCTAAAAAGATTTTGGATCATAAGAAAAAGGGGGATTAGACCCCCTTTTTCTTATGTAATCGAAACAGGTAAGAACTTTTAAAGGTTATTCGCTTTAAAAGTATTGCCTTCATTCATATCACCGGATTTAAATCCTTTATTGAACCACCGTTTCCTCTGTTCGGAAGTACCATGCGTGAAGCTGTCTGGAACCACGTACCCCTGTGCCTTTTCTTGGATACGGTCATCCCCCACACCACTTGCTGCATTCAAGGCCTCCTCAAGATCGCCTTTTTCAAGCAAATTCTCTCCTTGGACATGATGTGCCCAAACTCCAGCCAAATAATCGGCCTGTAATTCAAGACGGACAGAATACCGATTATATTCGGTCTCGCTGACCTTTGAACGATCGGGCATTTCCTTTTCCGTTGTCCCTAAAAGTGTCTGAACGTGATGTCCGACTTCGTGGGCAATGACATAGGCCATGGCGAAATCCCCGGGTGCCTGGAACTCTTGCTTTAACTCTTGATAAAAGCTGAGATCAATATATAGTTTCATGTCACCCGGACAATAAAATGGCCCTACCGAAGAAGCTGCCATCCCGCATGCTGATTCGACACTACCCGAATACAGGACAAGTTTCGGTTTCTTATAATCCAGTCCATTTTTACGGAATTCTTCTGTCCAGACCTGTTCCGTTTCTGCAAGGACGACTGATACGAACTGCGCAAGTTCCTTCTCTTCATCAGTTTCGACATAAGAGCCGCCATTGTTTGATTCAGTGGAATTCAAGCTGCCTAGCAATTCGCTTGGGTTACCGCCAAGGAGCGTCACGATCAAGACAATTACCAATCCGACCCCTCCGCCGATTCCGGCCATGCCTTTTCCGCTCATGCCTCTTTTGTCCTCGACGTTCGAGCTGCCCTGTCTACCTTTCCATTTCATTATAATTACCCCCAGGGATGTAAGATAAGTACCTGAAGACAAAGCCTTAGGTCATTTACTTTCTTATACCCGGATTTCCCTGAGTTTAGACAGAAGCCTGAAAGAAGCGTTTCAGGAATTGAATCAAAAGGGGGGAATTTCCTTTTTCGAGATGTCCCATCATTTATTTCCTCTCCAAAAAAGTACCTTCTATGTCCTAAATCATGGATCCAATCATAAAAGTCATTTTTCACGCATAAGTTTTCATGATAAAAATAATAGCATTTCACCCACTGCTTCATAGAATATATGGACATATGCACAGGAGGGGTTAACAGCGTGAAAATTCATATAGTCCAAAAAGGCGATACACTTTGGAAACTCGCCAAAAAATACGGCGTTAGTTTTGAAGAACTTAAAAAAGTTAACGCACAATTGAGCAACCCGGACATGATGATGCCCGGAATGAAAATTAAAATACCGGGGACATCCGGAGCTGTAATAAAAGAAACGGGTAAACCAAACGTGAATATTCAGCCGGGAATGAAAGAATCCCAAATTCCACAGTTCCAGCCTAAGTCAGCACCTATGAAAGAGCAGCAAATTATGCAACAACCGGTAAAAGAGCAGCCAAAATTTCAACAACCGGTAAAAGAGCAGCCGAAATTTCAACAACCGGTAAAAGAGCAGCCAAAATTTCAACAACCGGTAAAAGAGCAGCCGAAATTTCAACAGCCGGTAAAAGAGCAGCCGAAATTTCAACAGCCAGTAAAAGAGCAACCGATCATTCAAAAACCAGTAAAAGAGCAGCAAATCGTTCAACAAAAGCCAATCATTAAAGAAAAGCAAGTAATCGTTCCAAAAGAAGTACCGGTGCCCATGCCGGTGATTCCGGAGATCGACATCAATAATTATTATATGGTCAACATGACCAATATGAGTGTGCAAAAGCCTCCAGCACCACCACCTTTACCAAAGAAAAAAGAAGAGCCTGCAGCAACTAAAAAGAAGAAGAAAAAGCCAGCTGTACAGCCAGCACAGGAATATAGTGAGCCGGTGGATGATTGTATTCCAGTAACGCCAATCTTGCCTGGAAGCGGTTATTGTATTCAGCCGCCACCATGGGCGCATATGCAAATGCAAGCACCATATCAAGGCGCACAAGGGTATCAGGCGGCTCCGGAAATGCAAGGTTATCAAATGATGGAAGAGAGCTCTGATGTTTGGGAAGAATCTCCTGACATGCAAATGGATCAAGGATTCGTCCAAGGGGCGAGCATGAATGAAACAAGTCAGCAACATTATCCATATCAAGCCTCCGCACCGGTTCCGCACCATTATTATGGAGGGATGAATCAACAAGCTCAAGCAGCAGGTTCATATATGCAACAAGATTATGAGTCACCAGGCGAATCGCCTTCTTCATACAATCAAAACTTCCCTCCGCATTATTCCCAGACTGCCGGTGAGGATGAGGAGGATTGCGGCTGTAATAAGGGGTTACTTGGAACTTATGGGCCGGAAGTGAAGGGGCAGTATCAAGGAAGCCAACAAATGGATGCCAATGCACATCACCATCCAGATTATCACCAATATCAATCCGTTCAACCACAGCAGCAGGCCCCATACCCAGGGATGTCACCGAAAGAGTCTCAGATGGGAATAGAGATGCCATTCCAATATGAAGATGAGTCAGAAGAATCATATGATGGATTCATGATGATGGGCGGTCAAAACGGAGGCCAGCCAGGAATGATGGGCGGTCAAAACGGTGGCCAGCCAGGAATGATGATGGGCGGCCAAAACGGTGGCCAGCCAGGAATGATGATGGGCGGTCAAAACGGTGGCCAGCCAGGAATGATGATGGGCGGCCAAAACGGTGGCCAGCCAGGAATGATGAT
>NZ_JBHZPG010000018.1:0-99193 GCF_042788005.1 Peribacillus sp. YIM B13472 | reverse complement strand
CCAATTTAAAATTAACGGTAGATAGAAATTTTTGAAAGCGCTTAACAATTTTTAGAATATTCATTATGTTTTCATCGAATCTATTACAAGTAAGCTTGATGGCATTCGGTAAAACGCTCATATGTCGTTTTTTTTTGTGGATTTTTATTTTTTAGATTTTGTAGGTTTTTGTATGATTATGTAGTTCCCAATTTAAAATTAACGGTAGATAGAAATTTT
Organism: Peribacillus sp. YIM B13472; assembly: GCF_042788005.1. Taxonomy (NCBI): domain Bacteria; kingdom Bacillati; phylum Bacillota; class Bacilli; order Caryophanales; family Bacillaceae; genus Peribacillus; species Peribacillus sp. YIM B13472. The sequence goes on along the minus strand of NZ_JBHZPG010000018.1, from coordinate 98,974 downwards.
TGAAAGCGCTTAACAATTTTTAGAATATTCATTATGTTTTCATCGGATCTATTACAAGTAAGCTTGATGGCATTCGGTAAAACGCTCATATAGAAAATATAATGATACAACAACTGAAGAGGTGGAAGAATGTGATTGAAGAATTGTCGAAAGAGTATGACATTCACGTTAATAGTCAAAGAAAATCGGACTTAGATGAATGGGTGGCACATTACAGATCCTTTGCTATTGAAGGACAAACCGCTAATTATATACCGGCATTGAGAAATGCACATTTATCGCAATTGGGCATTACTATACTGGAGCCGGGTGGAACAATGATCAAGTCAGGGGATTGGGACGTTCCTTTCACGCTGCAAAGTATTTCAAAAGTGCTTAGCTTTATAGCCGCATGTTTGGGTCGCGGCATTTCTTATGTGTTAGATAGGGTCGATGTGGAACCGACTGGGGATGCTTTCAATTCAATTATTCGTTTAGAAATGCATAAGCCGGGAAAGCCGTTTAATCCTATGATAAATGCTGGGGCGATTACCGTAGCTTCGCTTCTCCCAGGGGATTCTTCACAAAAGAAATTGGAATTTCTCTATGCATTATTTGAAAATTTGTTAGGGAAGCGCCCGACAATCAATGAGGAAGTGTATCAATCCGAGTGGCAAACCTCTCATAGAAATAGAGCTTTAGCTCACTATTTAAAAGAGACGAATTATTTGGAATCGGAAGTAGAGGAAGCTTTAGAGGTTTACCTCATGCAATGTTCCATAGAAGTAACCACAGAAGACATAGCCCTGCTTGGACTGATTCTTGCTCAAGATGGTTACCATCCCGTTCGTAAAGAACAAGTAATCCCTAAAAAAGTGGCTAAGCTGGCCAAAGCACTAATGCTTACTTGTGGTATGTACAATGCTTCGGGGAAATTTGCGGCTTTTATTGGGGTGCCGGCCAAAAGTGGCGTATCTGGCGGGATTATGGCACTAGTTCCTCCAAGTGCCAGAAGCGGAATGCCTTTTCAAGATGGATGTGGCATTGGTATTTATGGACCAGCCATCGATGAATATGGGAATAGCGTAGCAGGTAGTTTGTTATTGAAACAGATGGCACAAGAATGGGATTTAAGCATTTTCTGAAATGCAGAAAAATTTGGTTCCGGTGTAATTAATAGAAGCAATAAGGGGACATCCTTAAGATTCCCTCATCAATTTCCAAACTTTTACAAGAGGTGATGTAAATGCAGCAATTACTTTAAGATGTAATTGGACACACTAGCACAAATCATTAATCCAGTTACTTTTAAACGTAAGGAATAATTTTTGGAAAGCATGGTGAAAAATATATGAATAATATGCAGCGAAAGATGGGAACATTTTCGTTAATGATGGTAGGACTCGGGTCAATTATTGGCTCAGGTTGGTTATTCGGAGCTTGGAGAGCGGCACAGATTGCTGGACCCGCCGCCATTATCTCTTGGATTATCGGGATGGTTGTTATTTTATTTATCGCACTATCTTACAGTGAATTAGGGTCTATGTTTCCTGAAGCTGGGGGAATGGTAAAATACACACAGTACTCTCATGGTTCTTTTTTAGGGTTTATTGCAGGCTGGGCAAACTGGATTGCAATCGTTTCCGTAATTCCAGTTGAAGCGATTGCTTCTGTTCAATATATGAGCTCATGGCCATGGGAATGGGCACAGTGGACACATGGTTTAGTAGAAAATGGAAGTCTTACTGGGGGAGGCTTGGCAATTGCCTCTGCCTTACTGATCGTCTACTTTTTATTGAATTACTGGACAGTCAGTTTGTTTTCGAAAGCTAACTCATTTATTACAGTCTTTAAGGTCATTATTCCTGGACTTACGATTGGGTCAATTTTATTTGCCGGGTTTCATGGATCCAATTTTACCTCTGCAGGAAGTATTGCCCCCAATGGTTGGGCAAGTGTACTTACAGCTGTAGCAACTTCTGGTATCATCTTTGCATTTAACGGTTTTCAAAGTCCGATTAATATGGCAGGTGAGGCAAAGAATCCTGGACGTTCGATTCCAATTGCAGTAATTGGCTCCATTTTAATTGCAACGGTCATCTACGTTTTATTACAGGTTGCGTTTATTGGAGCTGTTGATCCGTCCATGATTGTGAATGGATGGCAACATTTGAATTTCAATTCACCGTTTGCTGACTTAGCAATTGTTTTAGGCATAAACTGGTTGGTTATTTTACTATACGTAGATGCTTTTATTTCTCCTTCCGGGACAGGAATAACATACACGGCGACAACGTCACGAATGCTTTATGGAATGGAAAAGAATAAATATTTACCAAGCGTGTTTGGAAAACTGCATCCTCTTTATGGTATCCCGCGTCAAGCCATGTTTTTTAATCTAGGCGTATCTTTCTTATTTTTATTCATGTTTAGAGGCTGGGGCGTATTGGCAGAGGTTATTTCAGTTGCGACTTTAGTCTCTTATATTACAGGTCCAGTTACTGTTATGACATTAAGACGCACAGGTCAGAACTTGTACAGACCATTACGTTTAAAAGGATTAAGCATCATTGCACCACTGGGCTTTGTTTTTGCTTCTTTGGTTCTATACTGGGCAAGATGGCCGCTGACAGGTCAAGTATTATTTATCATTATGGCTGGTCTTCCCGTTTATTTCTATTATCAATCAAAAATAAAATGGAAGGGATTCCGTCAAAACTTTTCAGCAGGGCTTTGGATGGTTGTTTACTTACTCTGTATGATGACCATTTCATACTTAGGCAGTGAAAAGTTTGGTGGACTAAACATAATCCCATTTGGTTTGGATATGGTCATCATTACATGTTTATCACTAATGTTTTATAGTTGGGCAATAAAGAGTGGTTTCCAAACGGAATATTTGGAACAAGGACAAAAAGTAAATGAAGACTTGAGATCGATGGAGAATAACATTGCATCTCAAACGGATAAAAAGAACGCTGTATAAATGATGAAGCCACTTCATTGATTGGCATGCTCCAATAAGCTATTACATTCATTGAATGACTTCGAAAGTGCTTCTTTCTATTTATATTGATGAGGACACAAAAAAGGGGACGGCAAATTTAATTTGCTGTCCCCCTTTTTGGAATTTAAGAAAAGGCTGTTATTTTTATTTCACACCTGGTTTATCTTCATATCCGGCAGTGAAGATAGCGGCTAAAAATGTAATAGCAACTCCAACGATAATAACTGTGCCCATGTTGTGACCTCCCTTTACCCATATTGTCCCACTTAAGTATAGGCTTAGTATACCCTAATTTTTAGCAGGAGTGCACACAAATTTTATTGTCAGCATATTTATCATCAATTCTCAATGATTAAGCCTTTTTCGATGCATGGAGAGTCAAGGGAGATTCGAAACAATGCCCGGCCACTTTTTAAAGTCTGACATGTTTGTCAGACTTGGAGCATAGATTTAAGTATTCTCTGAAAGTGACAGGGGGAGGTTCCTTAATGGATATTTTAAAGAAAATCGAAAAATTTAGAGAAGATGAACAGAAGCTGAAGTGGGAAGGCACCTTCGCAGAGTACTTAGAAATATTGAAAGAAACGCCTTTAGTTGCTCAATCTGCTCATTCACGTGTATACAACATGATCAGAGATGCAGGGATAGAGGAAGTAAATGGGACAAAGAAATACAATTTTTTCAGCGGTCAATTGTTTGGCCTAGAGGATTCACTGGAAAGGCTCATCGAGGAATATTTCCATCCGGCGGCAAAGCGGCTCGATGTCCGTAAGCGGATATTGCTTCTCATGGGTCCGGTGTCAGGTGGGAAGTCCACACTCGTTTCTTTACTGAAGCGTGGTCTTGAAAATTATTCATTAAAAGACTCTGGTGCGATTTATGCAATAAAAGGATGCCCGATGCATGAAGATCCACTGCATCTCATTCCGCAGTATTTACGGAATGATTTTTTTGAAGAATATGGCATCCGGATTGAAGGAAACCTATCGCCGCTGAATGTAATGAGGTTAGAACAGGAGTATGGAAGCAGGATTGAAGATGTGATGGTCGAGCGTATTTTCCTTTCAGAGGATAAGCGTGTTGGAATTGGAACATTCAGTCCTTCAGACCCTAAGTCACAGGACATTGCTGATTTGACGGGCAGCATCGATTTTTCGACCATTGCCGAATACGGATCGGAATCAGATCCGCGTGCCTATCGCTTTGATGGCGAGCTGAACAAGGCGAACCGCGGGATGATGGAGTTCCAGGAGATGCTGAAATGTGATGAGAAGTTCTTATGGCATTTGCTATCATTGACACAAGAGGGGAATTTTAAAGCAGGCCGTTTTGCATTGATCAGTGCAGATGAACTCATTGTGGCTCATACGAATGAAACGGAGTATAAGGCGTTCATTTCCAACAAGAAAAATGAAGCATTGCATTCCCGTATCATTGTCATGCCTATTCCATATAATCTTAAGGTTACCGAGGAAGAAAAGATTTATGAAAAAATGATCCGTGAAAGTGATGTCTCGGATGTTCATATAGCCCCGCATACATTAAGGGTGGCGGCAATCTTCAGCATCATGACCCGCCTGAAGGATCCCAAAAAGGGCGATATCGATTTAGTGAAAAAGATGAGGCTTTATGATGGGGAAAATGTCGAAGGATTTAATTCCGCAGACATCAATGAATTGAAAAAAGAATACCAGGACGAAGGCATGAGCGGAATCGATCCGCGTTACGTGATTAACCGAATTTCCTCTACGATCATTCGTAAGGAAAATCCGTCCATTAATGCATTGGATGTACTTATGTCATTAAAGGCAGGTCTTGACCAGCATCCGTCCATTACGAACGAACTTCGGGAGAGGTATTTGAATTTCATTTCACTGGCACGTAAAGAATACGATGCCATTGCAAAAAATGAAGTGCAAAAGGCATTTGTTTATTCATATGAAGAGTCGGCGAAGATACTCATGGATAACTATCTTGATAATGTCGAAGCATACTGCAATAAATCAAGGCTGCGCGATCCATTGACTGGGGAGGAAATCAACCCTGATGAAAAATTGATGCGCTCGATAGAAGAGCAAATTGGAATATCCGAGAATGCAAAAAAAGCATTCCGCGAAGAAATATTGATTCGCATTTCTGCATATGCGCGTAAAGGGAAGCGATTCGATTATAATTCCCATGATCGTTTACGGGAAGCGATCCAGAAAAAGCTATTCGCGGATTTGAAGGATGTCGTTAAGATCACTACTTCAACGAAGACACCAGACGAAAGGCAACTGAAGAAAGTGAACGAGGTAATCACGAGACTTATCGACGAGCACGGGTATAATTCGACTTCAGCCAATGATTTGCTGCGCTATGTGGGCAGCTTGTTAAATCGGTAATTCATAATTTTTTGCCCCTGCCCCATATGGGGCAGGGGTTTACCTCCTTTTGCGGAAGGCGGTATGCTTGAAAAGTGGATTAGAGGAAATCCAATCAATTCCTTTCAAATTCTGAATTCCCATTGAAATCATGCACCTTTTGAAGGTGTTAAAGGGTGCTTTGACAAGGAATGAGAAATAATGAACCAAACAAAGCACCGGGCCCTAAGGAATGGAGGGGAGCCCGGTGCTTTTGATTTATTTCTATTTAGTTACATTCAAGCCATACTGCTCAATAAGTGTAATAAGTTGATTCGGTGATAGTTTGTCTTCGCTATGATCGATTTTAATTTCCCCATCATCAACATCGATGATCGCACGTTCCACACCCTCCGTTTTCAAAAGTATGGACTCCAGATTTAAAATCGGGCCTTCTGACGTTGCTTCCTTTACATAAAGGGTAGTTGTTTGCATACTTCTTGCACCTCCTTACATTTGCTCATAATGTTTTATCTATACCCCATATTTCCATTAGATATGTTACGTTTTGGATTTGGAAATATTGGGTATCAATAAGTAGAGGTGATGGCAAATGAGTAAAGAGGAATTGAAAAAAGAACATGTTCCGGAAAATAGTTCAATGGCTAAGGACTATGAAGAGATGAAAGAACTTGGAAAGCAGATGGAAAATCAAAGGACGAATGAAGAATTGAAAGAGTGGGATAAACGCCCAGGTACAGTTCAACATGAAATAGAGGAAGATAAAGATTGACGAAAATCACAACCAGAATCATTCTATCTGTGTAAAAGGGGTGTCCAGAAAAACTACTGGGACACCCTTTTTGTTATATTTCATTGCTTTTTAATGATATCCTTGGAAGTCTCTGTTTTGCAAATCAATTACGTGGCTAAGTTCAAAAAGGTATTATAAATTATCCTATAAACCGACAAATAAAACCTGCTTTAAAAAAGAACAGACCTGATAAACATCAAGTTTGTTCTTTTTCTTGAAATACTTATTTTGCAGTAACAATTAGAATAAAAACCTTAAAGGGCCCATAACGCCCTTGTCAGGACTTGTCTAGTTCGTAGGCAAACATCCATTATTGAATTTTGTTGTAAATTATCCTGCAACGCTGCATAAGATAGAGTAATACTTTTCTTTTAATCCGTTTTTTCGCACTGTATTTTTCATTGGAAAACCGGAATGATGTGGGCATTCCCACACTAACTTATTATATGAAGGAATGATGAAAAGCGTGCAAACATTTTTAAGGGGGGAAGAGAATGTCGGAAGAGAGTAATCAACAGTATGTTATCTCACAGGAAAATTGGTCCCTCCATCGGAAAGGTTATGATGATCAACAACGTCATCAAGAAAAGGTGCAGGAAGCGATCAAGAATAATTTGCCTGATCTAATTTCAGAAGAAAGCATAGTAATGTCCAATGGCCGGGATGTTATCAAGATTCCCATTCGCTCCTTGGACGAATACAAAATTCGTTATAACTATGATAAAAACAAACATGTAGGGCAAGGCGATGGAGACAGTAAAGTGGGGGATGTGGTCGCAAGGGATGGCTCACCGTCCGATGCCGGGGCCGGTAAGGGCCAAGGTGCAGGTGACAAGGCCGGTGAGGATTATTATGAAGCCGAAGTGTCAATGATGGAATTGGAGGAAGCCCTGTTCAGTCAATTGGAACTCCCTAATCTTCAGAAGAAAGAACATGCGGAGCACACGCTTGAACACATCGAATTCAACGATATCCGCAAGACAGGCCTAATGGGAAATATCGATAAAAAGAAAACGATGATATCGGCTTTCAAACGGAACGCCTTAACGGGGAACCCAGGTTTTCATCCTATCTATAAGGAAGACTTTAAATTCAAAACCTGGAATGAGATTCAGAAACCTGATTCCAAAGCAGTTGTACTGGCAATGATGGATACTTCCGGAAGTATGGGGTTATGGGAAAAATATATGGCTCGAAGCTTTTTCTTTTGGATGAACCGTTTCTTGCGGACAAAATATGAAACGGTGGAAATCGAGTTCATTGCCCATCATACAGAAGCGAAAGTTGTTCCGGAAGAGGATTTCTTTTCAAAAGGGGAAAGCGGCGGCACGATTTGTTCGTCCGTATACCGAAAAGCATTAGAACTTATTGATCATAAATATGACCCCGCGAAGTTTAATATCTATCCGTTTCACTTTTCCGATGGTGATAACCTAACATCAGATAACGTCCGATGCGTTAAGCTTGTTGAAGAACTCATGAAGGTTTCCAATATGTTCGGGTATGGGGAAGTCAATCAATACAATCGTCATTCGACATTGATGACAGCTTATAAGAATATCGATAATGAAAAATTCAGGTACTATATTCTTAAGCAAAAGGCTGATGTTTTCCACGCAATGAAGAGCTTTTTTAAAGATGAGGAAAGTAAGAAGTATGCATAAAAAGGGAAATGTAATCTTCAAATAAAATAATTGTAGGTTAAAAAGGCGTGCGTTCACATTGTACGTCTTTTTTTCAAATCTTCTTTTTTGCAGTGTCAGGGTAACGGATAAGATATCGGAATTACCAAAGACCGTTGCTCAACAGAAGCAACGGCCTTTTCATATATTTATATCATACGTTTGAAGTTTTAAATTCACAATATTTATAAAGTTGAACAGAATCAAAGAAAGACAAAAAAACAACCATACCCTTATATAAGTATGGTTGCTTTACAAAATTTCATGACTGGTTTTATTGAGTAGTTACATATTCATTATTTCCTGCACGCATTCCAACAATGAAAATAAGTGCCGATATTGCGGCCAACATCAATAAGGGAACTGTCCAGCTGTGTGTAATGTCATGAAGCAATCCGAATAATACTGGTCCAATGGCAGCTAAGAGGTACCCGAATGATTGAGCCATTCCTGATAATTCCGTCGCCTCATGGGTGCTTTGTGTTCGAAGACTAAAGAACATCATGGATAAACTGAATATGGTTCCGACTCCAATTCCGATTAATATCATGCATACTGGTATGAACAGAGTGCTTCCATATAATATGCCGAATATCCCTGCGATAAGGAAGACGACAGGCGGGACCACTAACAGACGCTGACTTTGTAGGCGTCCAGCTAAAATTGGCACAAGGAATGTTATGGGAATGACGGCAAGCTGCATGATGGATAGCATCCAGCCAGCCTCATCAGCGTTCAGGCCTTTTTGCTCCAGGATTTCCGGCATCCAGGTAATTACTGTATAGAAAATAAACGATTGCAATCCCATGAAGAATGTTATCTGCCAAGCTAAACCAGAACGCCATAAGTTAATCTTTTTATCCTTTTGTCCCGTTTGTACATCCTTACCTGACTTGGATGGCCGTCTTAATTGCGGCATCCATAAGAAAACTGTAATAAGTGATAAGATTCCCCAACATCCTAGGGCACCAGCCCATCCCAATCCCGATGAAGAAGCAAGGGGAATGCTGATCCCGGAACCTATTGCGCCACACAAATTCATGGAAACAGCATAGGTTCCTGTCATCAAACCGATATTCCTGGCAAAGTTATGCTTAATTAGACTGGGTAACAATACATTGCCGATTGCAATGGCTAACCCGATTAAAATGGTCCCTATGAACAATGTTGGCACTCCGCCAACTGAGCGTACCCCAATCCCGATTGTTAATAATATCAAGGATAGGAAAAGTGTAAGCTCCATTCCAAAACGCCGTGCTATCCTAGGTGCAAATGGTGATAATAAAGCGAAAGAAAGCAAAGGCAATGTCGTTAATGAACCTGATAATGTATTGGATATCCCCAAGTTATCACGGATCGAAGTGACAAGGGGGCCAACAGATGTTAAGGGAGCCCTCAGGTTTGCCCCAAGAAGAATGATTCCGATGATGAGTAGTCCAACCTTGGGTTTAATATCAATTTTCGTTTGTTCTAGTTGATTTGCCGCTTGATTAATGCCCATAATCTCCTCCTTACTTACTCTAAAGCTTTTTTGAATTGTGCAATGTATTCATTCACTGTTTCGATTGCCCGGTTCGCATCTTGTTCGATGATGGCATCTACAAGATTACAATGAATGTTCAAATGAAAGTTCACATCAGAACTAATCTCCACTATCTGATGGATGGATTCATGCAGGGAGTGTTCCATATGTTCGTACAAATCAATCAATAAATCATTATGTGATGAAGCCATAATCGATTTATGTAACTGTATATCGGCTTCTTCGTAAGCCTTGATATCCTTTGTCCCGGCAGCTTTACTGCATGCTGATATATGAAACCGCAATCGATCTATATCTTCTTGATTACGTCTTAATGCCGCTAACTGAGCTCCCTCTCTTTCAAGGGCATGACGGACCTCTAACGTTTCTAATATACTTGACTGCTGGATCCTTCTTTCAATTGCAGCCCCCAAAGCACTTGATGACCTTACGAATGTTCCTTTTCCTTGTTTCGTTACTAAAAGCCCTGCATAAACAAGTGATCGTACAGCTTCTCTTAATGTATTTCTGCTTACATCGAACTGTTGGATCAAATCCATTTCAGGGGGGATTTGATTTCCAATTTTCCAGTCACCTGATTCGATTAACGATTCGATTTGGGAAACGACTTGCTCTACAAGTGATAAGCGATTTGTTTTAGATATGGTCAATATACACACCTCGAATTTGTAGGATGATTGGTTCATTGGTTATTTTAACATATGTATATTGAAAATGGAGCAAACGGGGTATTTTTATAACCAAATTTTTTTCCGTTCATTCTTCACGGAAAAAAATCCCTGAAATCAAAATTCAGGGATTTTTATATAATATTTCTATTTTTTTTGTTTGACAATAAAAGAGAGAAGGATAAATATTGCTAACGTGACAAGACACACTGTGGTCCCAATGATGTTTTGCTTATTAAAGATAAATGCCAAAAAGATAATGCTTAAAGCAGTGATGGCTAATATAGTTGTATATGGGTACCATTTTACCCGGAAACCTGGTTTAGCAGTGTATTGATTACGCAGCTTCAATTGCGCGGAACAAATGCTGATCCATAATAATAAAACTGTGAATCCAGGAATGGCCATAAGGTAGCTTAAAATCAGGTCGGGAGTCAAATAGGATAAAAACACACCAGCCAATATACATAATGTAGTTAAAAATATACCATTAAGCGGGATACCCTTTTTGGTTGTTTTTAAAAATGCCTTAGGTGCTTCCCCATTCTGGGAAAGAGTGAACAATGTCCTTGAGGTAGCGTATATACCTGAATTTGCAGCTGATATGACAGCGGTTAAAAGAACGAAATTCATAATATCGGCTGCTCCGGGAAGACCCGATAAGCTGAAAACCTGTACGAAAGGACTTACTTCAGTGCTTACTTGGTTCCAAGGTATTACCCCACAAATAATAAGTATCGGCAAGACATAGAAAAGGATGACCCGCCATACTGTTCCTTTAATTATTTTTGGTATGACCCGCTGACTATCTTTTGTTTCCGTAACGGCTACACCAATTAATTCTGCGCCCCCATATGAAAACATTACCACTAAAAGTGCACCTAACATTCCGTCAATTCCTTGGGGGAAAAAACCACCATGTTCCGTGTAATTAGAAAATGAAGCAGAACTAGGAAAAAGTCCTAGCAGGATCAAAGCTCCTAAAATAATAAAGACAATTAAGGTTATTATTTTAATTCCCGCGAACCAAAATTCGAGTTCTCCATAGTATTTTACTTGAAACAAATTAATTCCTATAATTACTGAAGCGCAAAGTATGCTTAACAGCCATAATGGCACTGTAGGAAACCAATATTGTAGAAAACTGCCGGCTGCGACTATTTCTACAATGATTACGATAATCCAATTAAACCAATAGAGCCATCCGACTATGAAGGAAAGTTGAAACCCGAAAGCTTTATTAATGAGATGTTGTACGTTCAAATTAGGAAAAGCGGTTGCCATCTCTCCTAATGCGGCCATTACAATAAATAACATTAGCCCCCCTATTAAATAGGCTATTACAACACTTGGACCTGCCATATTTAATGTATCGGAGCTCCCCTTAAAAATCCCTGTTCCTATCATTCCTGCTAAAGCAATGAACTGGACATGCCGCGGCAATAGGCCCTTTTTTAAATCTTGATGAGTCTTCTCCATTATATTCATGCCCTTCATTCATTATTTTAATAAAATAGTCTATAAGTAAAACTGAAAAGCTCTTCTATTATTGAACGCTTTTACGTACTAAAGTAATTATATTAATATATCATGAATCGGAAAAATGTCAATTTAGGCAGGTGACTTGGAATAGATTCCTACTCAGAAAAGAAGGAGTAGTCTTTATTATCTAAAAATATTTGGATTTTATGAAATGAATCAAACGAAAAGCAAACTGATAGGTGATTTTTTTGGTATGTAGATGGGTCACACGTTAACCATACTTATTCTACGATGGCACAGTTGTTTATAATTAAGCAGATGATAATAACGGACAAATGGCGTATTGTCAGCGATGATGATATGGTTTTGAAAGCAGCAATTAAGAAGGCTTTTTCAAATGAATTTCAAGAAGAAAAAATACATTACTTCGTAAATGATTTTGACAAAACGGTTAGAGAAGATGCTTATAATTGAATCAAATAAATACTTAAAGGAATGGAAGGAAGATAAGGGGTTAGAGGTACTCACGGTGTACAGAAAGCAAAGAATATCAAAAAGTGGTGACACGGCATATATGGCAAACATATGTGGAAGAAGCAGATCATCTGCTTCATCATCAAGATGTAAAACCTAATATGCGAAACGTATAGAAACGATTGAGCATGTATTTTTAGATGCAAAAGAAAAGCATGGTATGCGTTGGATTACTTTAAGGGGACTTAAAAAATTGTCGATGCAGGCGATGCTTACTTTCGCTGCCATTAATTTAAAGACGATGGCCAATTGGACATGGCAAGGTCCAAAAATGGCCTAACATAGTGGGCTCGTAGAGCATCAATCTCTTAACTTTAGGCGAAAATTCAAAGAGAATTTCAAAAGGGGTTCGGAATTAAAAAATTCCGAACCCCTTTTGTCTACAAACTGGAGCACAGTTTAAATAACTGTGCCTTTTTTATTGAAATATACTAAAATCACCGCAAAACTCGGTGCAAATAGTTGTACATGATAACATACATTTTTTAGAACAAATAAATAGTTTGAGAAAGGTTTCAGAACCGGTCACTTTCAAGGTCGGTTTTCTTCAATATAGGATAATCTAACGAGACTATCCGTTTTCATATAAAAAGAGGAGAGGGGCCAGCTGTAGGTTTTCCGTTTCTTGTATCGGTTCAATTTCGCTTATAAATTCCAAATAACCGGTATATACCTGCGAGGCCATCCCTAAATAGTGCAATTCAGTGTGGATGATTCCCTGCCGTGGTGAATGGAGCATATACATATTTTCATCCCTCCTTTCTAAAAGGATAGGCCAGTCTGAGGTTAATCGAACCAATATGAATGTTATTTTTATAGGAGATCATTCTTAATGCATCAAAAATTGGATGCTCCAGGTTTGAAGGCTTCTGGATTCCTTTCTTCTATCACCATGCGCAGTCCATTCTTTGGTCTGAGTGTAAGGGCCGGAAGGGGGGTTACTTCATGATGGTCAGGTGCAAGCTTTATCCTATATCGTTGGGCAATGCAGGCAAGGACAAGCACAGCTTCCATCATGGCAAAATGATTGCCAATACATACCCGCGGCCCTCCGCCAAATGGAAAGTAAGCGAACGCAGGCAGGCCTTTCAAAAAGTTATTCTCAAATCGCTCTGGAATAAATGATTCAGGTTGATCAAAATAGTCTGGATTATGCTGCATCACATAAGAACTTATTAGAATCATATCGCCTTTTTTGAAGCGATATCCTCCTATTACGATATCCTCCGCAACATCACGGGATAAAATATACAGTGGCGGGTAAACGCGAAGTGTTTCATGAATGATATTTTGAGTGTATGGTAATTTCATGAAATCTTCAGGCTTGGGTGCCCGGTGACCGATTATGCTATTCACTTCACTGAAAAGCTTGGCTTGAATTTCTGGATGTTTCGAAATTTCATACAGTGCCCAGGAAAGAGCAGTTGCTGTCGTTTCATGACCGGCAAGAAAAATAGTCATTAATTCATCACGGACCTGATGGCTTGTCATACCCAATCCGTCTTCGGCATCACGGGCGTCCATCAGGATCCCAAGCATGTCTTCATGTTTTACTGTGTCGTTCTTCCGTTTTTCAATTATGCCGTAAATCACTTTATCAAGCCTTTGTATCGCCTTTTTATATTCACGGTTGATTTTAGTCGGTACCCATACTGGCATACGGAAAATCTTTCTCATCCTTTTGACTGTTATTCTTAATGCAGTGTCCAGCGGTTTCCCAACAATTTCATACCCATCCTTGAATTCCATGCTGAACATGGTCTTGCTGATTATCCCGAGAGTGATGTTCATCATATCCTTCGTTATAATCCGTTCATCATCATGTCGCCAAGTTGATATATAATCCATTGTGGTATCAATCATATCCTTGGCGTATTGGCTAATATGAGTCTTTTTGAAAGAGGGTTGGATAAGCCTTCTCTGTCGCATATGAAAGTCTTTTTCGCTTGTAAGTAGACCTTCACCGACAAGCGGTTTTAAAACATTGAAGTCCTTGGATTTGACGAAGGATTTTTGTTTTGTTACGAGTATTTGTTTAATTAAATCAGGATTTAAAATGTGATAAACATTTTGGAATGGTCCTAAACGGAATTTAGCGACTTCCCCATATTCCTTGGCCAATCGGGTCAGAAAGCCAATGGGATCAGTTTGAAACTCCTTTGTATGTCCGGAAATCAGCCTTCCTTTCGGAACCTTTGGAGAAGTGCGGAAGACATCATCAGCGTGGCTCAATGTAGTTTTTCCCCTTTCTTTAAAATAATTACATGTAATCATTCTATGAGGATAAGCTAAAACGGTTTGGACAAGTCGTTAAAGAAAGGGCAAATAATTCTATGGGGAAAATAAAGTTTCATAAGTTAGCAAAAAAAAACTCTGGATGAATAGAGCCAGAGTCTTTCATGAAAGCTTTGGATTAATGATGTGGGATTCAAGTTCTTTCTTCATCGTCCCCATGCAGGAAACGATCATTTTTTTCATTAATGGGCCCGCCAAATTGTGTATTGATTTCCTTTACCACTTGATCTAAAAAATCATCGGAAATTATTGGATTATTAGTTTTTTTGTGCATGTGTTTTTCAACAACCCTTTCTGGAAATCGTCGTTAGGATCAATAATGAAGGATACGTTATCAACATAACCTCACTGATAATAAATTATTCTTCTATGTCGAACATTTTCACTTGCTTTTACATTTTACGGAAGCGTTTATAATAAACAGTTATATTTTGCTTAGAGATTATGGTAAGGGGATATGTTCAGTGGATCATTTTACAACCAAAGGGGTGAATACGATGTGAAAATAGCCCAATCACCTCTAGGTAATTGGGCGTGGGTTATATTAATTTCATTAAGGGAACAGCTGCCTTAAATATGGTATTAGCTGATCACGAAGTTCAGGTCGTTTCATGGCGAAATCTAATGAAGCTTGGAGGAAGCCGAATTTATCGCCGACGTCATATCGATTTCCTTCGATGATATACGAGTATAATGGTTCCTTTTCTAACAAAAGGTCTAAAGCTTCGGTAAGCTGGATCTCACCCTTCCGATCGGGCTTTACGGTTTCAAGGATTTCAAAAATCGCAGGTGATAAAATATATCGGCCAATAATTGCCTGTGTTGATGGTGCATCCTCCACTTTTGGCTTTTCCACCAAGTTTCTTACCAGAAATAAATCCTCATATCGTTCTTGGAAATTTACGATCCCATACTTGGAAACATCGGCAGGTGACACTTCCTTACATCCTATAATGCTCGTACGAACCTTGTTATACCGTTCCATTAACTGCTTCAAAGCTGGAACCTGGCTATCCACGATATCATCCCCTAACAGGACGGCAAAAGGTTCGTCTCCGATAAAAGTTTTGGCACATAAAACCGCATGCCCCAGACCTAAAGGTTCCTTTTGTCTTACATAGTGGATATCCACCATGTTGGAAATGTTCTCCACGATGTTAAGCAGATCATTTTGACCTTTCATTTGCAGAAGCATTTCAAGTTCAATGGATTTATCGAAATGATCTTCGATGGCACGTTTGTTTTTACCAGTAACGATGATAATATCTGTAATCCCTGATTGTACCGCTTCCTCGATAATATATTGAATGGTCGGCTTATCGACAATGGGCAGCATTTCCTTTGGTTGAGCTTTCGTGGCAGGTAAAAATCGTGTTCCTAAACCGGCTGCTGGAATCACCGCTTTCTTTATCATAGCCCAGCCCCTTTTTAAGGTTCTTTAATATGCTTTTTGTTCTACCCTTCATTTTATGTGGTCATTGGTTGACCTATTTCAAAATAGATTAAAATAAATCCCTGAAACAGAATAGATTTACCTTTGAAGCAAATATTAGGGATATATGAATTTGGTCAAGAGGTGTATATTTTGCCAATTGAAAATCAAGAGAGAAAACAAATCCTTTTTGCCTTACTCGTCATTGTTTTATATCTTTCTCCTTTATTCATCCTTGGGGAAAATGCGCATATTCGCGTACATGATAATTTGGATTCCAACCTTGCCTGGTATAAAGTCCTTTCAGAAAGCGGTGAGTTATTCGGTGCAATAGACGCCAAAATTCCCCAGATTATGAATGGGCTGCCCCGAAATGCTTTTGGCAGTGAGTTCAGTATTATCGTGTGGCTTCATTCACTTTTTCCGACAATGGTTGCATATGCAATAAGCCAGGCATTAACAAGGTTTATTGCATTCTTCGGCATGTATATCCTATTAAGGAAGCATTTGGTTACAGGAAGCCGATCAGGTTGGATTAGGGTTGGAACATCCTTAGCCTTTGCCCTTACCCCATTTTGGCCATCGGGAATGCTCAGTACACTTGGGATGCCGCTTGCACTTTGGGCTTTTTTGAATATTCGCAGCAAGGACCATTCTTGGAAGAATTATTTGGTCCTTACACTTTTACCGCTTTATTCAAGCATCGTGCTTGGCTTTTTCTTTTTCCTTGTTGCAATGGGGTTTCTTTGGCTAACGGATGTGATCAGGAGAAGAGAGTGGAATATAACGTTTCTTCTTTCAATCGTGTATATGACCGTCATTTTTGGAATGGTGGAGTATCGTTTGGTCGCTTCATTCATTTTTGATTCGGAGCCAAACAGCAGAGATGAATATTTTCACGCAAGGCTGCCCCTTGAGTGGGTCATTAAGCTTACATTCAAAAATTTCGTTCTTGGCCATACGCATGTCATGACTGTACATGCGCTTATCATCCTGCCGATTACCATCTTTGCCCTTTATATTATTCTGACCAAAAAACTGTGGAGACAGGAAAAGGTATATGTTTTTTTATTCGTCTTGAATTTTATCCTCTCGGCGTGGTACGCATTTTGGTTTTATAAAGGCTGGCTTCCTTTAACGGAAAGGTTTCATACTCTGGATACCTTTAATTTTGCAAGATTTCACTTTTTAAGGCCGATGGTAATTTACGTGGGGTTTGCCCTCGCGGTAAAAATCATTTGGGAACACAGCGATTATGCTAAGAAAACCCTTTCTATTTTCATCGCCGTTCAAATTATGGTGTTAATGGGTTTCAATGAAGAAATCACTCATAATAAAAAACCTTCTTTTAAAGAGTTCTATTCAGAAAGCCTTTTTCGGGAAATAAAAGATTATATTGACCTTCCGCAGGAAGAATATCGTGTTGCCAGCATTGGGCTGCATCCCGCAATTGCACAATTTAATGGATTTTACACGCTAGATAGCTATAACAATTTCTATCCGCTTACTTACAAACATCAATTTCGTCAAATAATTGAAAACGAATTGGCTAAGAATAAAAACATCAGAATCTACTTTGATGAATGGGGAGGACGTTGTTACCTATTTACCGATGAACTTGGGAAGCATTATATGTTCAAGAAAAGCTCCAAGAAAGAGCTGAAAAATTTAGACCTTAATATGGTTGCGTTTAAAGGATTAGGTGGTAAGTATATATTTTCTGCCATACCAATCAACAACTCGAAGGAAAACGGATTGGTACTAGATAGGATTTTCACGAAAAAAGAAAGCGTATGGAAAATTTATTTATACAGAGTCATGTGAAAAGGGGGGGAATAGAGTGAATTCACCGATACTAACGATTGTTGTACCTTGTTATAACGAAGAAAGCGTCTTGCAGGATACCATTACCCAACTATGTGGATTGGTGAGGGGGTTAGTAGAAGAAAACGTTGTTTCTGGTCAAAGTAAAATTCTATTGGTTGATGATGGAAGTAAAGATCAAACATGGAAGATCATTTATAAGGAAACGATTAATAATGAACTTGTTCGTGGGCTAAAGCTTTCCCGGAATGCAGGACATCAAAATGCACTCCTGGCAGGATTGTTTACAGCCAAAGAAGCCTCGGATTGTGTGATTTCCATTGATGCAGATTTACAGGATGATATTCAAGTCATCCCTGAATTCATTCGGAAATTCAATGAAGGGTGTGAAATTGTATACGGTGTCCGCCAGAAAAGGGACCTTGATTCATTTTTCAAACGAACATCTGCAACTGGTTTTTATAAAATGATGAACAAGATGGGGGTTAACCTTGTCTATAATCATGCCGATTTCCGGCTAATGAGTAAAAGGGCGATCGCGGAGTTGGAACGATTTGATGAAACGAATCTTTTTTTACGGGGGATCGTACCGCTCATTGGGTTTAAGACGGACTCTGTTTATTATGACCGAAAAGAAAGATTGGCTGGGGAAACGAAATATCCATTTAAGAAGATGGTTGCTTTTGCGCTTGATGGCATTACTTCCTTTTCAGTTACACCGATTCGGCTTGTATTATGGCTAGGATGTTTTTCCTTTTTCATTAGCTTACTCTTTGGGTCTTACTTTTTATGGTTAAAGTTTTATGGGCAGACCGAAACTGGATGGACCTCATTAATCACCTCCATATGGTTGATCGGTGGACTACAGTTGATTGCTGTCGGCTTGATTGGGGAATATATCGGTAAGATTTACAATGAATCCAAACGCCGGCCTAAATATATAGTTGATCTGGATCTATTTAATCCGCTCGATTTAAAAAAACGGGAGCAACTAGACAATGAACGGAACAGTATTGAAAAACTATCTAAAACACACTAACTCCTTTATCCGCTTTTTATTGGTTGGGATAGTCAATACAGCGGTTGGACTTTCCATCATGCTTTTTCTCATGAATGTTCTTGAATTCTCTTACTGGGTCTCCACCTTTATCGGTAATGGTACGGGAGCTGTAACGAGTTTTCTTTTGAACAGGACTTATACCTTTAAAAGTGATATAGAATGGCGGAGAGGAGTTGCACGTTTCTTTTGCGTCATCCTGATTTGTTATTCCGCCGCATATTCTTTAGGCCAAGCTATTGCAGAATCAATGGAAGGATCCGTTCATTTACCCATACAACAAAATGTGGCTGTGCTGATAGGAGCAATTTTTTACACAGTTCTTAACTATATCGGCCAGAAATTCTTTGTCTTTAAAAAAAGCAATTTGAGACCAATTCAAGAAGGAAGGAACTAATTAGGTGGATCAGTGGGATAATGCCCCCGGTTGTAAGAATTAAAGGGGAATCGGAAAGCGAAAATCAAGTTTAATGATTCAAGCTGGGGGCAGATCGCTTCACTTCGTTTTTCACGATCTCCATGTGGCGATCATTTTTTCCTTTTCTGACCATCTTTTGTTCATCAATTCCCTGATTTTTTTCTTTTTAGACGTTTACTTACCTCCTTTCCTCCCTTCGAACCATGTGTTTGCATGACTTATGTAATATACGTCAAGAATAAAACCTCGCATACAAAAAATAATTATATTTCTGTGCAAAATTTTCATTTACTTTTCCTTTTCACGGGAGTATGATAATCAACAGTTTCATATTTCTAAATCGCTTAAACCTTATGGTGCGGGGGACCCGGTATTGGGATTGTTACTACAATCCAAGGGGTGAATCCTTTCAAGGTAGGGCTACTCTTAGGTCCGAATCCGACAGCTAACCTCGTAAGCGTTATATGAGAAGGAAAGTGGAGCTTGTTAGACAAAAAAATTGATGTCTACAGGTCTATTTAGCTATGACTTGTAGGCATTTTTCTGTTTGTCTTGTTTTTTGCTACAGCTGGGTAACATAAACTTATAAATTTAATATGGTGGTGAATACTTGATGTTATCTTCTATAAAGAGGTTCTTGATTGGGAGACCTTTAAAATCAAATGCACTTGGTGAACAAAAGCTTAACAAAACAAAGGCTTTGGCGATATTATCTTCTGATGCTTTGTCTTCGGTTGCTTATGGGCCGGAGCAAATATTGATCGTTCTGATCACGGTCGGTGCTGCGGCATTCTGGTATTCCATACCCATCGCCATCGGAGTATTGTTACTATTGGCTGCATTGATCTTGTCCTATAGACAAATCATTTTTGCTTATCCTCATGGCGGGGGGGCATATGTGGTTTCAAAAAACAATTTAGGAGTCAATCCAGGGCTGATAGCTGGAGGATCCTTATTGGTGGATTATATATTAACTGTGGCTGTAAGTGTTTCTGCAGGTACGGATGCCATCACGTCCGCTTTTCCCAGCCTTCATTCATATAATGTAGGCATAGCCATCATTTTCGTCATTCTGCTTACAATCCTGAACCTGCGGGGGGTTACGGAGTCGGCCTCTGTTTTGGCCTATCCGGTGTATCTATTCGTTTTAGCATTGTTCATCTTGATTGGTGTAGGAACTTACAAGATCCTGACGGGAGGAGTTTCACCCGAATTACACGCGCCAATCGGGACTCCAGTAGCGGGCATCAGTTTATTCATACTGCTAAAAGCATTTGCATCAGGAAGCTCCGCATTGACAGGAGTTGAAGCGATTTCCAATGCGATTCCGAACTTTAAAGACCCAGCCCCGAATAATGCTGCAAAAACTTTAATAGCTATGGGTTCCCTACTGGCAGTATTATTTACGGGAATCGTATTCTTAGCCTACTATTTAAGCATTGTTCCTAGCGCAGAGGTAACGGTCGTCTCGCAGATTGCTGAAGAGATCTTTGGCCGGAATTTCATGTATTTCTTCATTCAAGGTACGACTGCATTGATCTTGATACTTGCTGCCAATACTGGCTATTCCGCTTTCCCCTTGCTTGCGGTGAATCTTGCAAAAGATAAATTCATACCAAGGGCGTTTACGATTAGAGGGGACCGATTAGGATATTCCAATGGAATAATCATACTGGGACTTGCATCCATCATCTTAATAGTCTCATTTGAAGGACATACAGAAAATCTCATTCCGCTTTATGCCGTAGGGGTATTCATTCCATTTACTCTGTCCCAGACCGGGATGATTGTTAAATGGATTCGCGAAAAGCCAAAAGGCTGGATGTTGAAATTAACCATTAATTCAATTGGTGCAATTATTAGCTTTATCGTCACGATGATATTCTTCTTGACCAAGTTTACTCAGGTTTGGCCTGTTTTGATTTTTCTACCTATTATCCTGTTAATTTTTCATCGAATCAGAAAGCATTATGAAGCAGTTGGTGACCAACTAAGGATTACAACTTGTGAGCCGATCTTGCCAATTGAAGGAAATATCATTATCGTACCTGTGGCCGGTATAACTCATGTGGTTGAGAACTCCTTAAATTATGCTAAATCTCTTTCAGCACATCAGGTTATTGCCGTTTATGTTTCTTTTGAAAGAGAAGATGAAAAAAAATTCGAAGAAAAATGGAAGAAGTGGCAACCAGATGTTAGACTTGTGACTCTAAACTCTTATTACAGGAGTATCATACAGCCATTAACTAAATTTGTAGATACAGTTGAACATAAAGCGAGGGAATCCAACTATAAAGTTACGGTAATAATCCCGCAATTTATTCCGAAGAAAGGCTGGCACAATATTCTTCATAACCAATCAAGTTTACTGATTAAGGCCTACTTGCTTTATAGAAGAAATGTAGTTGTTGCGACAGTGCCCTATCATTTGAAGAAGTAAGTTCCATTATCTAAGAAAAGAAGCAGACCTACATAAGGTTTGCTTTTTTTCTAATCTTTATAAAAAATTCAGCAGTAACTTACGCTGCCGATATTTGAGTATGAACATTCATTACCAACTCATTAATTTACAGTAACTATGAAGCCCGTACAATAAAAAGGATTTGCAGTAAGATGTGGGGATACTTCCTCTTTTAAAGCTTTAATTAATGTTAATATAAAACTTTCCCCATCATCATTATCCGAACGACAGCTGTTTGGGAAAGTCATTATTTCAAAGTCGCTGGTGATTTGGAAATGGACATGCAACATCATCAACATGGTGGCTAGCATCAATCAGTATCATTAAAAAGGGCTGTGTCTGCAGCCCTTTTTGTGTTGAACACTACTTTAGGGGAAACACTTCATAAAATTACCAAGGGTCAATTCAAATAATGCGAACATATTAAGAAGACAAAATGAAATTTCCTGCTTAATTTTGAACTTACATATATGGGGGTTGTAAATGGATATATTATTAGCTCTCTTGCCGGCATTATTCTGGGGAAGCATCGTTTTATTTAATGTGAAACTCGGGGGTGGACCCTATAGTCAAACACTAGGTACAACGATTGGAGCCTTGATTTTTTCAATTGGTGTTTATATTTTCGCAGATATTAAATTGTCACTCCTGGTGTTTGGAGTCGGAGTCGTATCTGGATTGTTTTGGGCTGTTGGACAAGCTAATCAGCTTAAGAGCATTGATTTAATGGGAGTTTCCAAAACCATGCCAATATCAACAGGATTGCAGCTCATTTCAACCACTTTATTCGGGGTCATAGTTTTTAACGAATGGTCTACAATGAAATCGATTATTTTAGGCGTTTTGGCTTTAGTCTTCATTATTATAGGAATCGTCTTGACCTCCTTGGAAGATAAAGAATCGAAAGAGGGCAAGTCGGGAAACTTGAAGAAAGGAATCGTTATTCTCCTCATCTCGACATTCGGTTATTTGGTTTATGTGGTCGTGGCCCGTCTTTTTGATGTTGACGGGTGGTCAGCGTTGTTCCCTCAAGCGATAGGGATGGTGATAGGAGGTCTGTTATTGACTTTTAAACATAAACCGTTTAACAAATATACGATTCGCAATATCATTCCGGGATTGATATGGGCTGCAGGGAACATGTTTTTATTCATATCCCAGCCCCGTGTGGGAGTGGCTACTAGTTTTTCCCTTTCGCAAATGGGCATAGTCATCTCAACTATTGGCGGGATCATCATTTTACGTGAAAAGAAAACGAAGCGCCAACTAATTGGAATTGTAATTGGAATTATCTTGATCATCATAGCTGGGATTATGCTCGGGCTGGCAAAAAGTTAATTGGAGGGTGATTAAATGTATACAGATTTAGAAGGTAAAGTCGTTGTTATAACGGGTTCATCCACTGGTTTAGGAAAAGCGATGGCCATTCGCTTTGCTAAGGAAAAGGCAAAGGTCGTGGTTAATTATCGTACTGAATTAGAGGAAGCAGATAGTGTAATGGAAGAAATCAAAACAAATGGTGGGGAAGCCATTGCCGTAAAAGGCGATGTCACCAGTGAACAAGATGTCATTAACCTTGTTCAATCAGCGATAAAGAATTTCGGGAAACTCGATATATTCATCAATAATGCTGGAATTGAAAATCCGGTTCCATCTCACGAGATGCCGTTAAGCGACTGGAATAGGGTAATCAATACTAACTTAACCGGAAATTTCCTAGGCTGCCGTGAAGCTATCAAGTATTTTGTCGAGAACGGTATTAAAGGGAATGTTATAAACATGTCCAGTGTACATGAGATGATTCCCTGGCCTTTATTCGTTCACTATGCGGCAAGCAAGGGCGGGGTGAAGCTGCTTACGGAAACCCTGGCTCTTGAATATGCACCAAAAGGGATCCGTGTGAACAGCATTGGTCCTGGAGCCATCGCCACGCCAATAAATGCCGACAAGCTTGAAGATCCCGAAAAGAAAAAAGATCTTGAAAGCATGATTCCGATGGGGTATATCGGAAAGCCTGAAGAAATTGCTGCGGTTGCTGCATGGCTGGCATCTTCAGAATCCAGTTATGTAACGGGCATCACTCTATTCGCTGACGGAGGAATGACAAAATACCCTGCATTCCAAGCGGGAAGAGGATGAAATGAGTTTAATTCCTCTTTTATGATGCAACAAGAATCCCAGCAGGATCATTCCTGCTGGGATTCTTGTTAAAAAAGCATTAACGAGTATGATGATTATACCAGCTAATGAAGTTATCGACGACCGTTTCGATAAACTGGACAGTTGACTCATGTGTAAGCCTGCCTTCGTTATCGATTTTGTCATGCACTGCACCAACATATACTTCATTTCCGGGAAGGAGCGGGGAGGAGATGCCTAATGCGAATAGGATCTCACGCAAATGCAATTGAGCTTTAACCGTTCCTAATTGCCCCATTGACGCACCCATGATCCATGAAGGTTTGCCGATCAAGACTTTATCAACACGCGATAACCAATCGATTGCATTGCCCAATACGCCTGGAATCGTACCATTGTATTCAGGTGTTACCCACAAGACTGCATCTGCTTCGGCCACTTTGCTTTTAAATTCTTTTACAACTAATGGAGGGTCATTTTCAATATCTTGATCATAAAAAGGTAAATCCCGAATGTTCAAGATTTCGAGATCAAATCGATCTTGATATCTAGTTTGAATATATTTTGCTAGCTTAAGGTTGTAAGACTCTTTACGAATACTTCCCACTATTGCAACAACTTTCATCTTCAATACCTCCAATGATTTGTAATGGATAATCATGTAAATGTGTTCCACTTACCTATTATAATTGGAATATAAATGAAAGGGAAAAAGGATGCTTGAGAAATTATCATTCTGCGGATCACCCTTCATTCACACCACGATGAAAATGCTTTTCCATGACATAGCCAAAAAAGGAGGCAAGCATTTGTTGAAACAGCATGCCAAGTACAACGGGAACAGCGACGGCAGCAGGGAAATAGGCGGTTGCAAGAACGGCTCCAGCACTGATGTTTCGCATACCGCCTGTAAATGTCAAGGTGATGATATCCGCCTTTTCCCATCTTAAATATGCACCGACCATCCAAGAAAGGGCATACCCTGAAGCAGCTATGAACAAAACCAGGAAGGCCATGATCATTAATTTCTTATCGAAATGGGTTAAGTAAGGAGCGATTTTTGAACTGTTCAATATGACTACGATTCCAACGCTTATCTTGGAAAATGGAGCTAAGCGGGGGGATAGTGTATATTGTATTTTCCCTTTTGTAGCCTGATTCAAGAACATGGCAAGCATGGAGGGAAGAACGACCATTCCGATTAATCCTTTCACCATCGACCCCAAATCCATTTCGATCGAACCGCCTCCAAAAAGGGAAACACTGTAAGGAACGATGAATGGCGAGAGTAGGGTGTCGATCAAGATGATGGTTAGGGCAAGCACGGCATTCCCATGATAAATGGATACCCAGATCATACTGGTGACACCGGTTGGAATCACTACAGCCAGGACTAGGCCGGTAATCGTGAAAGCATCACCATGAAACACTAAGTGGCCGAGACCAAAAGCCCAAATAGGCATGAGCATATGAAGGATTAGCAATACGATGAAAACAGGTAAAGGGTGGGTGACGGCCTGTTGCAAAGATTTAAAGTTGGAGCCTAAACTTCCGGAAAATGTTATGAAGGCAAATATCCATGGAACAAGAAAGGTGTAATCCGTTAGATGTTCGGCTAATAATACACCAATCACCACGCTTAACGGAGTGATGAGAGGCATGACTTTATCCATTTGTTCATTTATTGTTTTCAGCATCATTCATCCACTTCCTGAGCTATTCTATTAAGTAAGTTTACCATATTCCTAAAGAAATAATTTGTAAGACAAGTATTTTGTCTATTTATTTTTAAAATGGTGAAAAGCATGTATTGGAAGGATAGATTTGGTGAGGGATTCATCGTTCTAAAAAGGGGTTTCCCGATTATGTTCATTAAAAAGGGATTTTGGCAGGTTTGTTCATGCAGCGTTGTATATTCATCGAAAAATAGTTTAAAGTAGAGGGGAGAGGTGAAAGAAATGTCAGAAAAGGTTTCCAGTATAATGTGGTTTAGTCTTGCAGTACAAGCCTTGCTTGTTCTTGCTGATCATGATGGATTATGCAATAGTAATAAATTGGCTGATAAGCTTGATTCGGAGTCCGGTTTTCTTAGAAAAATATTAAGTAATTTAGTGAAGGCAGGGCTGATTCAAGCAAAGGAAGGCAGGGATGGGGGATATTCACTTGCCAAAAATCCCGAACAAATCATTCTTGCAGATATATACGCTGCAATTAAATCCGAACCTTTTTCAAAGGGCTTTCTTGATGTGAATGATAAGAAATGCTTTCAACCATCTTCACGCGAAGCTTTATGCGGTTTAAAAAACGAGATGGAGAGCTGGATTATACAAGGCTTGGAGCAGAAGACGATTGCTGATTTACTTTCAAAATCTTAATGTGAAAAACGAAACTGACATGGTTTCGTTTTTCTTAAACTGTATTTGACAAAAGAACAGTATGCGTTATATACTGTTCCTGTATTAATTACAGTTAAATGGAGGTCATTATAAATGACAAAAAATATAATGAGTAAAGAAGAGTACCTAAATAAATCGAAAGAATTGAATATACCGCTTGAAAAGCCCAAAGTCCTTAATGATACGGACTTCATTACGGTGGCAAAAGAACGGAGATCTGTTCGCCAGTACGATGCTGAATACGTGATGACTGAAGAAGAAATTCGCGAAATCCTGGATATTGCGATTCAAGCACCGTCTTCTTCCAACTTACAGCCATGGAGATTCCTTGTGATTCAAGATAAGCAAACCCAACAAGAATTGCTCCCCATCGCCAATAACCAACAACAAATCGTCGATGCGTCTGCTGTCATTGCCGTTTTAGCTGATATAGAAGGTTACAAAAGTGCAGAGCGGATTTATGGTGAATTAGTCAATAAAGGAATCATGAAGAATGAAATCAAAGAGCCATATGTAGCCTCTATTATGCATAATTACGGCAACTTTTCGGCTGAAAAGGCTTTAAGTGTAGCCATGATTGACGGTGGCTTGGTTTCCATGCAGATCATGTTAGCTGCTAAAGCAAAAGGATACGATACAGTCCCAATGGGTGGGTACGATGAAGCCAAATTTGTGGATGCATTCAATGTACCGGAAAACTTCAAACCCGTCATGTTAATTTCCATTGGAAAAGGAACTAAAGCAGGCTTTGAAAAAGTCCGTTTGCCACTTGATACTGTATTGACTTGGAATAAATACTAAGGTTTTGGAACAATATTTGTACTATGTTAAAAGGATAGCTAAACTCGCTATCCTTTTTTTCATGATTTGAGATTTGCTCTCTACTCCTTTTATTAAAAATGATTATTCTCGCAAGCGATAAAAGGATATGTTACAATTTTTCCAGATATTTCTTTTGGAATATCTCTTCTAAAAATCACCGATGGCAAACTTAAGCATAAGAGATAAACAGTGCTAAAGAATTGTTTTTGGCGCGCAAGCCAAAAATACAGCAATTATCGTTGATTTAGCCGTTCACAATGGATGGGAGGGAGTCCTTATGAAGAATATGAAAAGTGAAGTGTTCTCGTGGTTGAAGTCTATCTTATTCGCTTTAATGATCGTGTTCATTTGCCAACAGTTTTTATTTACACCAGTTACAGTAAAAGGTGAATCAATGGAGCCGACTTATGAAAATGATGACCGGATAGTGATAGCTAAAATCGGAAAGCCGGAGCGCTTCGATATGGTCGTATTTTATGCTCCGGACGCGGAAGAGAATTATATAAAAAGGGTGATCGGTTTACCAGGTGACAGCGTTGAAATGAAAGATGATGTCTTATATATCAATGGGAAAAAGTATAAAGAACCATATTTGAAAGCAAAAAAAGGGGAAATTCCACCTGAAGAAAATCTGACGGAGAATTTCACCCTGAGTGATTTACTTGGGAAATCCAGGGTACCTGCCGGTCATTTATTTGTCATGGGGGATAATCGAAGGAATAGTTGGGATGGAAGAAGATTTGGTTTTATTTCTGAAAAATCACTAATGGGCAAAGTGAAATTTCGTATCTACCCATTAAATGAAATGGGAGTGCCGAAGTAAATGGAAAGCCAAGAGAATAATTAATGGACTAAGTTGTATTTATAGCAGATGATGGATAAGAACCTTTTCCTGTGGTTAAGGTTTTTCATTTTGGATTGTGGGGGGTATACATATGACGAATGGGTTTGCTGCCATCTCCATCCCGATGCTGGATGAAGAAATGGGACGGCAGGTTAAAGGACATGTCGATTCACTGACTGTTCCTCTGGGAAGCTTAGGAAGGCTTGAAGAATGGATAATTGAACTGGCCAAGATGACAGGAGAGGCATTTCCGGACATTTCGAAACCGGGGGTGATCGTGTTTGCGGCCGATCATGGAATTACGGAAGAAGGGATTTCGGCTTATCCAAAAGAAGTGACGGAACAAATGGCACTTAATTTCCTGAATGACGGTGCTGCCATCAATGTATTAAGCCGCGCGATAGATGCTTACTTGGACATTGTCGATATAGGAATCGATGCAGATATCGAAGCACCGGGGTTAACTTCGAGAAAAGTCCGCAATGGAACTAGAAACTTTTATAAGGAAGAGGCGATGACAAAGGAAGAAGTAATTCAAGCGCTTGAAATTGGATATGACCGTGCGCAGAAAATGATTGCCCGTGGTGCGAACTGCCTGATTCTTGGTGAAATGGGAATCGGAAATACGACTTCCAGTACCGCGATCATCTCCATCATAAGCGGGAAAAGCGTCGAATCACTAGTGGGACAGGGAACAGGATTGAAGTCAGAAGGCATTATACATAAGCAAAGAATAATTGAAGAAGCGATTTCATTAAGAAATCCTAATCCGGAAGATCCAATCAATATTTTGATGAAAATCGGCGGGTTCGAAATCGCAGGTATGGCAGGGGCCATGCTTGCTGCAGCGAATAACCGTATACCCATTCTTGTTGATGGTTTCATTACAACCACGGCTGCTGTATTGGCAAACCTGATTTCCGGACGTGCAGCCGATTATATGTTTGTTGGACATCGATCTGCAGAACCTGGTCATAGAACGGCCATAGAACTGCTTGGCAAGGAGCCGATCCTCGACGTGGGAATGAGAATCGGGGAAGGAACAGGGGCTGCCCTGTCATACCCCATCCTTAAGGCAGCGACATTGGTCATTAAAGAAATGGCAACATTTGAATCTGCAGGCGTGTCAAATAAGTAAGAAATAGGAGACCTTCATTGCGATGGTCTCCTATTTTTATGGTTCCTTTCAATTCACTTTTACTTAATGGGCAGATGACCCTTATATTTCTTCATTTTCCTGACGACGGAAGGCTGGCTGATCCCTAGGAATTTAGCCATTTCATATGTAGACTTACATTGTTTACTCGCTTTCATCATCATCCATTTTTCCACTTGTTCGAGGGCGGTATGGAGATCACTATCATCAACCATTATATCGTCGATCATTAGGGTATCATCTTTTTTCTCAAAAGATTCTTGTCCATGGAAATGGGAGGGGAGAAATCCAGGGAAAATGATGGAGTCTTCCGAGGTCAAAATGAGACGTTCAATCAGGTTTTCCAATTCACGCACGTTTCCTGACCATTTATGCTGAATCAGTATTTCGTAAGTGGAAGGGTGCAATTTCTTATCTGACTTGTATTTCTTGTTGATGATTTCGAGATTGTGATTGATTAAGATGGCGATATCTTCTTTTCTTTCTCGTAATGGCGGTATTTGGATGGGAATCACATTTAAGCGGTAATACAAATCGAGCCTGAATGTTCCCTTTTCCACCATTTCCTCAAGGTTTTGATTGGTTGCCGTTACAAGCCGAAAATCTATCTTATGCTCTTTTTTTCCGCCCACCCTTTTAAAAGTCTTCTCTTGCAGGACATTTAATAATTTCACTTGCATATCCAGCGGAAGCTCACCGATTTCATCGAGAAATAAGGTTCCGTTATCTGCTTGTTCCACCAGGCCTTGTTTCCCCTGCTTCTGCGCTCCGGTGAAGGATCCCGCTTCATATCCAAACATTTCAGATTCAAAGAGACTTTCTGGGATGGTACTGCAGTTGACTTCGATGAATGGCTCTTTGCTGCGGTAACTCTGATTGTGCAGCCGGCGGGCGAATACGCTCTTTCCCACACCGGATTCACCGAGAAGCATGACGGTCGCATCCGTTTTGGAAACACGGTGTACCGTTTTGGCGATTTGCCGCATTTCCTTGCTGCGATATATCAGCTCCTCCTGTTCTCTAAGTTCCTCGACCTCCGATTGGTATTCTTGAATCTTTTTCTCCAATTGACCGTACTGATCCTGGAGGTTCCTGATTTCAGTTTGATCTTGGGCATAGCTGACGACACGAATTAATTCACCATCATCATCAAAGATGGGATAGGCAGTCGACATGACGATTTTTCCCGTCTTCGTATGCTGCATGATCTGTACAGGTGTTTTCTCTTTCAATACCATGGCGGAAATCGAAGGTGAAAGGATTCCTTCCGTTTCGAGCTGGTAAACGGATTTTCCAAGATAATGTTCCGGTTCGATTCCATATATCCACCAATGGTTAGGATTCGTGAATAAAATGAACCCTTTTTCATCGGTCACGGTAATATTATTATTGGATGTGTTGATGATGCATTCCAAAACTCTTTTGACATTGTTATCACTCATCATTTTCCCCCTTATCCACTGTTTCGGTGATTCAAATATAAATCAAAAATAGAGGTGAAATCAAGAATTTTCAGATACTTTGATTTGAAATCAAATCATTTTTTATGAGAGCCATGCCTGAGATTACCTCACTCACATCATTTTTCAAAGCTAAAACTAGAGTAATAGAGTAGCTAACCCACCTTAAGTATGTGGATAATTACGGTTAACCTACTTATGTTTGGGTATAAATAAAGTAGAGAGTAATCGATTGAAGGAGTGATTGACTTGGCTGAAAACAGAACCTTGGGACAATATTTATACGACTGCTTAAAAGCAGAAGGCATTACAGAGATTTTTGGTGTGCCCGGAGACTATAATTTCTCATTGCTAGATACTTTGGAAGATTACGATGGGATTGAGTTTATTAATGGACGAAATGAACTCAATGCAGGATACGCTGCGGACGCTTATGCCCGTGTGAAGGGCATGTCGGCACTCATCACCACTTTTGGTGTCGGTGAAATGAGCGCATGTAATGCAATCGCTGGAGCGTACAGTGAAAATGTGCCGCTCATACATATTGTCGGCTCGCCAAAGTCCATGATGCAACAGGAAAAGGAGCTTGCCCATCATACGTTAATGGATGGAGATTTTGATGTTTTCCGTAAGGTTTATGAGCATATTACCAGTTATACGGCAATTCTTACACCAGAAAACGCAGCTAGGGAGATACCGGCTGCAATCAGAATCGCGAAAGAAAAGAAAAAGCCCGTTTATTTGGTAGTGGCTATCGATCTTGTTGAAAAACCGTTACTTTCTCACGGTGAGACTTCTGAAAATATGGCCAAAACGAATGTTGATGCGCTGCAGTCAGCAGTGAAGCATATAAAAGGGATGTTAGAACATGTAAACAAAGCGGTTCTGCTTGTCGATATGAAAACACTTCGTTATAACTTGCAGAAACCCGTACTGCAGCTCGCTGAGAGGTTAAATGTTCCAGTTGCTTCGTTAATGCAGGGAAAAAGCGGGTTTGATGAGAGCCATCCCCAGTATATTGGTGTATATGGCGGAGCTTTCGGAAGTAAGGATGTTACTCAGACTGTTGAAGAAGCAGATTTCATCATAGCCGTTGGTGCTGTTTGGTCAGACGTCAATACTTCCAAAGGTACAGCAAAGCTTAACCCGTTGAAAATGGTGGAAATTCAACCTGACACATTAAAAGTGGGGAAAGCCAGTTATATGAATGTCAGGGCGGAGGAAATTCTACATGCGCTCCAGGACATTGGTTACCGGCAGAACGAATCTGTTGGAAACATCTCGTTTCCGTATGACACAATGGTGGAAGACCCCTCAGCACCACTGAAAGCAGCTTCCTATTATCCTCGAATTCAGCAAATGTTAAAAGAAAATGACATTGTGGTCACGGAAACAGGAACATTCTCTTATGGCATGTCACAGGTCAGGTTGCCGAAAGGGGCGACCTACATAGCTCAGGGAGGCTGGCAAAGCATCGGATATGCCACGCCCGCAGCTTTCGGTGCTTGTATAGCGGATAGAAACCGGCGTGTTCTTTTGTTTACCGGGGACGGCTCGATACAGCTGACAGCACAGGAAATAAGCTCGATGCTGGAGAACGGCTGCAAGCCCATCGTGTTTATTCTCAACAATAACGGTTACACGATAGAAAAATTCTTGAACGTAAAAGTCGATATAGAAAAACAGAAATACAACGAGATACCAGAGTGGGATTATACAAAACTGGCTGAAGCGTTTGGTCAAGAGGCATTTACTGCAAAAGTCGAGACGAATGGTGAACTGGATGAAGCCATTACAAATGCTCAGGACATGAACGCCGATAAGCTTTGCCTTATAGAATTGGTTGTGAAAGATCAAATGGATGCACCGGATTATTTGCAAAAAATGAGGCAATATCTTGAAACGCAAGAAAAACTAAAGTAATACCAAAAGGAGGTTCGGAATCTCACCCCGGACCATGAATTTAAAACAAGACTAGATTATCCTTAATGGTTTTTTACTGTAATCCTTATTGGATTGAAGAAATATGCGACACTCCTGCCGAATAACTGGCTAGCCGAGAACCTACAGGCGCTTGCTTTGATGAGGCTTGGCAGGCAGCCGGCGGAAAGGGAGCGGATTTCTGAGATCAAGCTGGAATGTTTTTTAATGAAAGGCCTTCTGTGGATGAAGGCCTTTTTTTGTTGGCAATCTAGATACTGTACTTACTATATATACACGGCCCGATCAAGGACAAGAAGGGCAGGTTGAAAAAGTAAACAGGACATATCCAGAATGACAATACCAGTATGGGTCACTGTCATTTCAAAATTGAAACCAGGAATTTTTAAATTAAGAGTATTATGAAAATGTCACGAAGTAATAGGGAATATATTTTTCCTAAGTGGAGAAAGCCATTCTTTTTATGCCTGGCAATTTCTATAGATAAAGGGGCATACAAATGCGTAGGAATGTATCATTGGCACGGTTAATAGAGTCGAATAAAGAAAATCTCAACAATAATCAGCTGTTCATAGATCTTATTGAAGAAAAAGTCCATAAAAAGCAAGTCGAAATGCAGGAAAGACCTCTAACAAAACAGGCAGGTGATGACAAGCCTGGAAGGAGTCCGTATCAGTTAACAACTCAATTATGCGATTATGGAGATGCAAAGGTTAATGCGCGAGTGAGGATGGATTCAAAAGGATAATGAGAATGGTTATAAGCCATTTCACCAGTTGATGGTATTTGACAGTATAATACGCAAAAAAGCGTGCATGATAGTTTATCAATACACGCTTTTTTGCTCTTTTAATGCCATATCATTATTTAGTTAAGAACTCGGACTGCCTTTACAAAGCTAGGTCCCCAGTAAGAATTGTTAATGTTAGCGTAGGATACACCTTTAGATGTAGAAGCATTCAGCATTTGACCGTTACCGGCATAAATTCCCACATGATTGATTACACCATCATTATTGGTATCAAAAAATACTAAATCCCCTTTTTGGAGGGATTTTGAAGATACAGCTGTACCAACGTGTGATTGTGCCACTGAATTTCGAGGCAAGGAAACACCAGCACTTTGGAATGCCCTTAATGTGAATGAAGAGCAATCAAATACGTCAGTGCGTGAAGTGCTCGCACCATAAACATACTTGGCTCCCATGTATTTAGCGCCAGCCGCCAAAACTTGATCCGCATTGGTCGATTTGGACGGTTTATTAATTGCAGATGCCGAGGCTTTCCCAGAAACACGGATGGATTGGCCTATACGAATACGATTTGTATTAGAAATATTAGGGTTCAATTTAAGTAATGCACTAAGGGAAAGGTTATATCTTTTAGCGATTGTTGATAAGGAATCCCCTAATTTAACCACATAAACTGCTGTTGTATTTTTACTATTATCCGGATTGCTGGTGAGGGTATTAACCTTCAAGACTTGGCCGGGAAAAATAAGGTTACTAGTCAAATGGTTTTTAGACTTTAATTGTTGGACAGTCATATTATTGACTCTGGCAATTTTGTCCAGGGTGTCCCCGGATTTGACCCTATATGTAGCATTAGATTGACTGTTTTTAGCCGTAGAGCTGGATGCAGGGGCTTGTCCGGAAACCCGGATGGATTGGCCAATATAAATGCGATCCGAATTAGAAATATTAGTGTTTAATTTAAGCAGGGCACTAAGGGAAAGGTTATATTTTTTAGCAATTTTTGATAAATTATCCCCCAGTTTAACCACATATTTTTCGGTTTTATCTATATTTTTATCTGTATGGTTGTTAAGGTTATTAACCTTCAAGACTTGGCCGGGAAAAATAAGGTTACTAGTCAAATGGTTTTGAGATTTTAATGCTTGGACAGTTGTATGATTAGCTTTAGAGATTTCATCAAGGGTGTCCC
The DNA here is from genome assembly GCF_042788005.1 of Peribacillus sp. YIM B13472. Classification (NCBI taxonomy): domain Bacteria; kingdom Bacillati; phylum Bacillota; class Bacilli; order Caryophanales; family Bacillaceae; genus Peribacillus; species Peribacillus sp. YIM B13472. Next base: position 64,735 of record NZ_JBHZPG010000018.1, on the reverse strand, counting down.
CTGATTTAACTTGATAAGAACCAGCATAAGCAGAAGTGCCAGCCACTAGGGTACCTATAATAGTTCCTGCAAGAATGAAAGAGTTTTTCGAATTGTTCATTTAGGAAAGTTCCTCCTGAAGTGGTAAAAAAATATGTAGCATTTATATTATAAAGGTAAGACATATAAAAAACATGACCCATATAAATAAAATTCAACTTTTTTCGTCATTTTTCAGGTTATTTTGTAGATCTGTCATATCGAGTGGATTCAAGTGGGGAGTTAGAGGCCATATCTTTAATTTCGTATAAAGAGATAACTAGACTTAAAGAGCATTTCATAAAATGGAAGTTTGAGGTCATTAAAAAGAAAGGTAAGTATAGCATACCCTTACCTTTCCATGATTCATTTTTTAATATTGTCTATAAACGTAGGGATCATCCGGTTCAGCGATTTTACTATGTGATGATACTTTGAGCAAGGGAATGGTTTTCTTGAATGGCTGATAATAAATGGATTCCAATTCACCTGTCACGGAATACCACTCATCATTTTTAGGATGCATTCCTTCAGGAAATTCGATTAGCATACCGAAAACCCCAGAGTCCGCGACACAGTGAATGACCCCAAAACGAAATAGGAATACCTGGTTTTTGGCTAGCTCATTTGAATTGTACGAAAATCCGGTTAACGTTATTTGCTTGCCAGTGAACTTTCCAGGAGAGTAATAGATGGCTTCTAAATCGTTTAGATAGTTTTCATCTGTTAATTGAAGACTATCACGATCAACCAAGCCTTTGAGAGAGTTATCCATTAAAGTTAAGTAGTCATCCTTGCCATAATAAAGACTCGTATCCGGCTGCAGGAATTGATGCTGGCTATATTCATCTGAGTCTTCATATACTGGGAAATGAAATCCTTTTTTTTCTACAATATTGGAGTCCATAGTGGCAACAGGCAAAAAGAGACCGGTTAAAATGGGAATGAAGTATAGGAAGTAAGTAAGGTTCCTTTTCCATTTCTTATTTTCCTGGGAGTGATCATGTCCGCACTGACAATCAACACCTTCCTCTTGATTATCTTCCTTAAAATATAAGTAAGATCCCATTAACGTGAATATTGCCAGTATATAGATGGCAATCTGTGATACATATGAATATTCCATATTAATGTATTTCGATATATTCCCTGAGGCGTGTAAATGCATGAATAAAAAAGTAAGTCCAAGTAATATGATTAATCTTCCCATATAAAACACCCTCTTTAAGAAATAAACAATAAAGTTAGGCCTAAGACGGAAATAAATATATAGGCCATCAAACATAAAACGAATTTTGTTTTGAAGGTACCTAAAAGCATGATCGTATTTTTAATATCAAACATGGCCCCAAATACAAGAAATGCAACTAGTGAAGAGGGCGAGAAGGTACTTCTAAAAGAACTTGCAACAAAGGCGTCCGCTTGGGAACACAAGGACATGACATAGGACAAAGCCATCATGACTGCATTCCCGGATAGTTTTCCTTGCCCGATTTCAAGCAATAGGGATGTTTTCAAAAAGGTTTGAATGGCAGCTGCCAGCAGTGCACCAATGATTAAGTATTTTCCAACAGAAAAGAACTCTTCAATCGAGTGTTTGAACATCCCCGTTATTTTGTCTTTAAATGTAAGTTTATGGTGATGAATATGTTCGATATGTTCCTGTTTAAGCTGATTTGTCTTAAATTGAAAAGACAGTATGCATGCAATGATCAGGACGACCGCGAATGCAATTCCGCCACGATAGAAAACCATGCTCCAGCTATTACCAAAAGCTATATAGGTGGAAAACAGGACGATCGGATTGAGAATGGGTGCAGAAAGCATAAAGGCAATGGCCGCTGAAAGAGGAACCCCTTTAGCAATCAAACGGCGGGTAATCGGGACGATTCCGCACTCGCAGGCAAGAAAAAAGACTCCTGCACCAATTGCGGATAGAACAGATAAGATCGGATTTTTCGGAATGATTTTTGCAATCATCTCTTCTGACACAAACATTTGGATGATTCCAGATATAAGGACTCCCAATAAAATGAAGGGAAGGGATTCAATTAGGATACTAATAAAAATTGTATTCATTTGCAAAAGGGACTGAACGTTCATCATAAACCACCTTCCATATTACTGACTTAACTATATTAGGTTCGTAATAGAAAGAAGTCAATTTATTATTACTGGGTAATAGGCTGGAAGTTGAATGGGTAAGGAAATTATGGGATATTGAGGGGACTTGAATAATCTAATGTATAAGTTTGGCAGAAATTAAGTATTACTTCAATTTAAGCCTTGTTCCTTTTGAGGCTATGGCTGTCATTAGCTATATTCATAATACTTTCATACACGACTCTTGATATGGATTTCGGGATACGAAGTCCATTTTTTCTTCCCCATTAATCAGGCCGACTAGGATCTCTCCGCTAATATAATTTCCTTTTTTAGAATTCCGATTTCCTTGTATTTTGCTGTTCTTTCGGACAAAGTAAAATCCCCTCAAAGTTGTGTAACATCCATAGAATTTACACAGTTCACTTAGAGGGGATATAATCATGGTTTATTTTTTGGCACAGCTTTATTAATTAGGTTTTTACGGGATATAAACGGATTGTCGGTAACCCAGAAACGCCAAGGATAATCTTTTGCTGCCCCGGAGTTGTCGATTCCGACACGGGGGCCGCTGGATATGTGTTCAGGCATTTTTCCGGCAGCAAGATATAGCGGGGGATCCGTAAAAGATCGACCATAATCATCCATGGTGATGCCTAGTGCCTTTGTTAGCTTCCCAGGTCCATCGGTCCATTTACGAATATCGGAAATTCCGCGTCTTTCATGCATTAACTCAAGCCCGGAATAGGGTTCAACCGCCCGGATTAAAATGGCCTCCGGATTTTCAGGCCCGCCGCTTACGACATTGACCAGTGTATGTGTGTGCATGACGTATGTATATATCAATCCGGAATTACCGAACATCACTTCCGTCCGTTTTGTCCTTCTATTTCCAAAACTATGTGCTGCCCTGTCCCCAGGTCCAATATAGGCCTCTGTTTCAACAATGAATCCAGAAGCGGTTCCATCCGCTGTTTCTTTTACAATGAGGCAGCCAAGAAGGGATTTTGCCAGTTCCAGCGTGGGCCGCTGATAAAAATCCGCAGGTAAAATTGAATGGTTTATCATAGTATCACTCCATTTAGTCTCATACAGGTAAAATTCCCTTATCATTGAAAAAGAAACATGAAGGGATTAAAAAGGCCGGCTGAATATATCAGCCGGTCCCGAGCATATTATTAGCTTAATTCTTTTTCCGTTTCTTGATCTCTTTTGATTCTTCCTGAACCCACGGAAAGTGCCACTAATATCCCCGCGGAAACAAAAAAGATACCGGTGATGAAAACACTGGAGAATGCATCGATCCAAGCATTTTCAATCGTTTTTACAAGGACATTGCTGACTTCTGCCGGCATTTTAAGGTTTTCCGGATAAAGCATGATGTTGAATAACGCATCCGTTTTATCGGCTAATGCTTTCAGTGCCTCATGCAATATAGGGTCCTTTTGGCTTACGACCGCATCATCCATATTTTGCTGGAGATTGTGATTCATGACAGCGTTCAAAATCGTGATGCCCATCGTTCCTCCTATAGACCGGAAGAATGTGGAAGCCGCTGTAACCGACCCTAGCTGGGATTTTGGAAACTCGTTTTGGACGGCAATCATCAATGTCGGCATGACAAGACCCATACCTATTCCAAGAATGGCCATGAATGAGTACGCAGTGAATATAGTCGTACTGCCGTCCATCATGCTCATTAGGAAGAAACCAAGCGTTGCAAAGGCCATTCCAAAGGTAAGCACGGTACGAAAACGGAATTTCAATAGTAACCGCCCGCCAATGATGCTGGAAAGAATCATACCGATCATCATCGGAGTCATGGTCGACCCCGCTTTTGTTGGTGAAACTCCCAGTACGCCTTGCATGAACAGCGGGACGAACATGATTGCCCCGAACATGCCAAGGCCAAGCAAGAATCCCAAAATATTCGTGGTTGAAAAAACTCTATTTTTAAAGAGGGATAAATCAAGGATCGGTTCGACTGCTCTTCTTTCAAAAATGATGAATAGGGCAATGAAGACAATGGTGCTGCCGAAAATCAAGAGAGATTCCAGTGATAACCATTCGAATTTATCTCCACCGAAGGTCAAGCCCAGCAGTAACAGCACAATACCAGGAATCAAGGTGAAAATCCCCAGATAATCGATATTCACTTTCTCTGCTTTCCTAATGGCTTCATGTTTCAATCCTACATAAATCAAAATGGCAGATAGTAAGCCCGTCGGTACATTGATCAAAAAGATCCAGTGCCAGCTGATATGGTCAACGATCAGGCCGCCCAGAAAAGGACCAATGACGGAACTTAAACCAAAAAGGGCTCCAAATACACCCTGCCATTTGGCTCTTTGTTCGGCAGAGAATATATCGCCGATTATCGTTTGGGATAAAGGCATGATCATCCCGCCGCCGATTCCCTGCAGCCCTCTGTAAATGATCAATTGCTCCATCGAAGTGGCTGTGGCACATAAAAACGAACCAATCGTAAAAATGATCGTACCAAGCAGATAAAGGGAACGTCTGCCATATAAATCAGATAGCTTTCCAACAATGGGTACAACAGTCGTTGAGGCTATTAAATAGGCAGTCGTCACCCATGCAAAGATGGTAAAACCATTCAATTCCCCGATAATTGTCGGCATGGCCGTACCGACGATTGTCTGTTCCAATGAACTGAAAAACATTCCAATGATCAATCCTGTTAAGACTAGCTTGGTATTGACCGCTTTTTTTTCCATTTGCATACGATTTCTCCATTCCTGGAACTGTATTCCTTATTCGCTTGTGACTGATAGGTCAAAATTATAAATCTGAAATGACCATTTAGTCAACGGTTTTTTCGCTGGAAATTTCAATTGCATGAAGGTGATATCAAGATTCATCCAATAACACTTAAGTAATTCGACCAGAAACCACCAATTCCTTCCTAATTAATATCTCCAACGTGTTTCCATTTATCAAATCCGATATAATAAATCAGAAGGAATATAGATGAACTTATGATTGGAAGTGTAAGATATGAATAAAAAAATCGGGTTTATTGGATGCGGCAAAATGGGTGAGTCAATGCTTGAGGGGATGTTGCTTGCAGAGGTCATTTCACCTGAAGGGATCATGGTCAGTACTGCGAGTGTGGAAACCAAAAATAAAATCACCACGAAATATAACGTTAAAGGTACTTTGGATAATAAAGAGGTTGCCGGTTTTGCCGACTTTCTCTTTCTAGGGATCCAACCTGCCATGCATAAGCAAGTGCTTGAAGAAGTGAAGAATCATGTGAAAGAAGAGGCTGTGATCATTACCATGGCAGCTGGGATCACTATATCTTTAGTTGAGAGCAGCTTCGGAAAAAAAGTGAAGGTTGTCCGGACGATGCCAAACACTCCTTCGCTTGTCGGTGAAGGCATGACGGCCATGAGCATCAATGATCAAATTACCGATGCTGATATAGAGGATGTGACTGCACTGCTGAATAGTTTCGGTAAAACGGAAATCCTCCATGAAGATTTGATGGACGCAGTACCGGCCATCAGCGGTTCGTCGCCTGCTTATGTATACATGTTCATCGAGGCGTTGGCTGATGGAGGGGTCCGTGATGGCATTCCAAGAAAACAAGCATACCGAATGGCAGCACAAGCCGTAATGGGAGCTGCTAAAATGGTGCTCGAAACAGAAAGACATCCTGCTGCTTTAAAGGATGATGTCTGCACGCCGGGCGGTTCAACGATATCTGCGGTAGCGTCTTTAGAAGAGAATCAGCTCAGATCCAGCATTCTGCAAGCAATGAAGGCCTGCACGGATAAAACGAAAGGTTTCAGTAAGTGAAGAAAGATGGATTGCCTATTAGCGGGCAATCTCATTTTGTGTGATATTTTCAGAATGTTTGGTGAAAAAAAGAGGAGGCTGCATAATGAATGGGTATATAGAAGAACTAAGAAAGATACTGACGGAAGAACAAGTAACGGTGAATGAAACATTATTGGAACAGCACAGCCATGATGAATCATATCACACTCCGCATTTACCGGATATGGTCATTTACCCAAGGGATACTGCGGAAGTCAGCGCAGTCATGAGTTATGCGAATGAGCATGAAATACCGGTCATTCCTTTTGGATTAGGATCAAGTTTGGAGGGGCATGTCGTTCCAGTTAAAGGGGGAATTTCCCTGGATTTATCCTTGATGAATCAAATATTGGAAATTAGGGAAAATGATTTCCTTGTGAAGGTCCAACCAGGTGTGACAAGGACGCAACTCAATAAAGAATTAAAAAAATACGGTTTGTTCTTTTCCGTCGATCCTGGCGCCGATGCTACATTAGGAGGGATGGCAGCCACGAATGCAAGTGGGACGACCTCGGTCAAATATGGGATCATGCGCGATCAAGTCAGGGATTTGGAAGTGGTTTTAGCAAACGGTGAAGTGATTCATTCCGGAAGTTTAGCGACAAAATCATCTTCAGGCATTCATTTGAATGGTTTGTTTGTGGGCTCTGAAGGTACGCTAGGTGTATTTACTGAACTGACATTAAAGGTATATGGCATTCCTGAAGTCACAATGGCTGGGAGAGCCTCATTTCCAACCGTCGAACAGGCAGTATCTGCGGTTAATGGGATCATGCTTGCTGGAATCCCGATTGCACGAATTGAATTGGTTGATGCCGAGTCCATAAAAAAAGTTAATCAATTCATGGACAAATCCTATGATGTCCAACCAACTTTATTCCTCGAGTTTCATGGGAATTTTGCCGGACTGGAACAGGACGTCAAATTTGCCAAGGAAATCGTAAGTGATTTTGGCTGTGGCGATATCCAGTTTGAAACCGATTCAAAAGCACGGAATGCCTTATGGGAAGCGCGCCATAACCTCGCATACGCATTCATTCACAGCGCACCTGGAAAAAAGCTGATGGTGACCGACGTAAGTGTGCCCCTTCATGAATTATCGAATGCCATACTGGATACAAGGAAGAAAGTCGAACAATCCAAAGTGGAGGGTGCGATTGTAGGACATGTAGGTGACGGAAATTATCACGTATTTATTGTTCATGATCGATCTGAAAAATCCTGAAGAAGTAAAAGAAGCGAAGAGGTTAAATGAAGAAATCGTCGAATATGCATTAACAAAAGGCGGTACATGTACGGGTGAACATGGGGTAGGACTTGGAAAATCGAAGTATCAGCGAAGGGAGCATGGAGGAGCTTACGAAGTGATGAAAACGATCAAACAGGCATTGGATCCGAAAGGAATAATGAATCCTGGGAAGATCTTCATAGATTAAGAGGCATATTCTATTTTGTAGATTAGTAATAACATCAAACAAACTTGATCCCTATAATATGTGGTGGAAATCTTGCGTATTATAGGGGCCAAGTCGAAAATGCCAGTTACATATCATGGAATTTAAACATATATTCGGAGATTCTCGTCCAAAAAAATAAGACTCCAGACAAGATTGTGTCTGGAATCTTATTTTTTATTAAGCGTTAATGTTATTTGAGTTTAAGGCATTTTCAACACTTACATAGTTGTAACCAAGGTCTGTGGCAACTGCTTCGAACGTGATTTCACCGTTCGCAACATTGACGCCTTTTGCAAGTGCATCATTTTCAAGGATTGCTTTGATGGCACCTTTGTTTGCAATTTGAAGTGCAAATGGTACTGTTACGTTAGTTAATGCAACTGTAGAAGTTTGAGGCACTGCTCCTGGCATATTCGCCACTGCATAATGCACTACTCCATGTTTAACATAAGTAGGGTTATCATGTGTTGTTATGTGGTCGACCGTTTCAAAGATACCGCCTTGGTCGATTGCAACATCGACAATGACTGAACCAGGAGACATCGATTTAACCATTTCTTCAGTAACGAGCTTAGGAGCTTTAGCACCTGGAATCAATACAGCACCGATCACTAAATCGGCATCTTTAACTGCTTCCGCAATATTGTAAGGGTTGGAGATAAGTGTTGTCAGTTCATTTCCGAAAATATCATCAAGTTGACGAAGGCGGTCAGGGCTTAAGTCAAGAATGGTAACATCTGCGCCTAATCCAATAGCGATTTTAGCAGCATTCGTTCCAACCATACCTCCGCCGACAACAGCGACTTTACCACGTTTAACTCCAGGAACTCCGCTTAAGAGTATTCCTTTGCCGCCGTTATTTTTTTCAAGGAACTGAGCACCGATTTGTGCAGCCATGCGTCCTGCAACTTCACTCATTGGTGTCAATAAAGGAAGTGTGCGGTTTACTGCAACCGTTTCATAAGCAATGGCCAAGACACCGCTTTCTTTTAGGGCCTGAGCTAGTGCCGGTTCAGCCGCAAGGTGTAAATATGTGAAAAGGATTAAATCTTTTCGGAAATATTTATATTCAGATGAGATAGGTTCTTTTACTTTCATGATCATTTCTGTGCTTGACCAAACGCTAGCAGCGTCCTCGACTATAACAGCACCAGCCTCTTGATATGATTCATTTGTAAAACTGCTTCCTAGACCTGCGTTCATTTCGATTAATACTTCGTGACCTGCATTGACTAATGCCACAACCCCAGCTGGAGTGATAGCTACACGGTTTTCATTGTTTTTAATCTCTTTTGGAATTCCTATTCTCATCTTAATCCCTCCAATAATATGTTTTTACTATTTGTATCACAAGTATAGTTGGAAAAAGAAATAGTTAGTATGTGGAAATCAGAAAATTGAAAATGGTGTATTTGTGGAATTCCACAAACGCAGTGTCAAAAAATATGGGCTCGCCAGGAACAAGACCTTATTAAAGCTGAATTCAATTCTTTGCAATAGGTTCTTGAATGCGCTCTAAAATCCTTCTTTTCTTATATAACAGGATTCCCGTATCGGCTATATCCGCAATCATGGAACGATTTGTAAGGGCGCCAAAGATTATTCCGGCAACAGGAACCATTTGCAAAAGCTTTTTCCAGCCAAACTGATCACGGTATGTATAAACGACTTCCCGCCAACCTTGCAGTTCGGATGCTATTTCCCTTTTTGATTGGGAATCGGTCTGGTTCATTTTCGACAATTCATTTAATAGAGCCTTTTTGCCGACAACATCCGATGTTGTGAATTGCAGACATTTGACGATGAAAATTCGTTCTTGGCGGTCTCTAGGATTGAAGCCATATGTGATGGCGATATCCTGAAGCGTTTTGATCGACATGCCGAGAAGAAGGGGGATGTCGATGGCCAAGGTAAAGATTCCGCCAATCCCTGTAGTGGCACCTTGAACCGTTGCCAATTTGCTGCCTGAATTTTTAATATCCTGACTCACGCTATCCATGATATGGAGGGGTATGCTTGAAACATCTTCCAGGGCTTTAATTTCCAACTCGGGAACCTTGGCTTGCAGCTGACTAAGAATATGAGCTTCTTTCGTTAAATATTTTCCGCCATTCTGAATGTAGCTGCCGATTTCATCAAGCATGACACCCAATTTTTTCTGAATGAAATCCGGTGTCAACTTATCCAATAGCTTGAAGGGAATACGCCCGATCCGTTCCCAAAACCATAGTCCTTTCTGATCTTTCTCCCATTTTTCAATGATTGTTAATTCTATTTCAAGCTCTTCTTTTGTTTCAAGTTTCATATGATCAACCTTTCCACACTTCTAGTATTCCATATCAGGGAATATATCATTAATTTTTCTTGTGAAATTCATCATATTGATTAAGTTTAATGTTAAGAAAGAGGGACATTTTTTGAATCGGGTCTTTTAGCCGAATATTTCCCACTTCAGAGATTCTTTTTAATCGGTAATTCAATGTATTCACATGGATATGAAGATTACTTGAAGCTTCATTAGGGTTGCAGTCTTTCTCTAGATAGACAGTGAGTGTTTGCAGCAATTCCGTCTGGTTCTTCATGTCATATGCTTTGAGCTTAAGGATGGAAGGATGAACACGACGCTGTTTGTTGCTTGCGAGTGTTTCAATCATTTGAAACATGCCAAGTTCTTCATAATGTAAAATGAGTTTCATGTCATCCGGGAAAATATTCTTCATTTTAAGGGTGTATTGAGCTTCTTCGTAACTTGATTTAACATCCATTAAGTTTTTATACATATTGCCAGCCGTTCCAAGAATATGCTCGACACCGAAACGCCGTTTCATCTCCAGAATGAAAAAAGGAATGAACTCATCAATCGATGAAGTGAAAGAAGAGCTGTTTTCCTGGTTGCCTCCCGCGAAAAGAATGAGCTTGTTATGGTCAATGGCAAATAAGGAACTGTTTATCTTTTGAGTGGTCGTTAACATGTATGAAATGTAGCGCTCCACTTCGCGATTGATCTCTTTAGGAAATTCGAATACCAATATGGAAAAAACCACTGGAACGTGGATGGAAAATTTCTTGTAATTTTCAATTATTTCCGATTCTTCTTGGTAGTGCCCGGTCAATATGCGCCAAAGGAACTCTTGATGACCTGCTTCTTTCCTTTTCTTTTTCAATTGCAATTGCTGTAACTGGTTCTTCGCCTCCTTGGCAGCGAATTGCAGAAATTTCATATCTTCTTCGGAGAAAGGTTCATTTACTTCCAAAGCCCAAATGAAACCAAGTACTTCATTATTTTTCCGGATGGAAACCGCAACCCTGTTACCGAGACCGACATCATTGATGGCCCCGATTTTAATGGGGGCATCGTCTTTCAATAACGCGGGGATGAAGCCATCTTTCCATAAACTGTTGATGACCTTTTCAGGGACACGTCTTCCGATTATGGTCATGATACGAGCCTGATCCGTAGTATCATCGTGTGTGCTATAAGCAAGTAAGCGATGGTTACCGTCCTCGATTGTAATGGGGCAACCCAAAACAGAACTGATTCTATCGGCAAACTCCATCATATCTCCATAAAGGTCTTTAAAAATATCTCTATTTTTTTCGAATTCCTTCATTTTTATCTTGCCCCTCGCTGAAAAAAATTCCTTCTCCTTGAATTTTAAACGATTTCCTATTAATAAGCATAGATAAATCCTTTGTTAAAACAGAAAATCCCTACCGATGGAAACCGGTAGGGATTTTATTTTAGAATAAGAAGTTAATTAAAAGATAAAGCAAACCAGCTAATGTTGCCGAGATGGGAATGGTAATGAACCAAGTGATGATCATTCTTTTTGCCGTTCCCCATTTTACGCCCTTGACACGATGCGCAGTTCCAACACCAAGGATTGAAGAAGAAATAACATGGGTTGTACTGACTGGCATGTGTATTATTGTCGCGCCGAAAATGATGAAAGCCCCGGTTAAATCCGCTGCAACACCATTGACCGGACGGATTTTCATGATTTTACCGCCAACGGTTTTAATGATTTTCCATCCGCCGACGGAAGTTCCAAGTCCCATTGCTAGCGCACAGGAGAATTGAACCCAGAAGGGGATATCGGTACTTGATGCATAACCATTTGCAATAAGGGCCATCGTGATGATACCCATCGCTTTTTGTGCGTCGTTCGTTCCGTGGGTATACGATTGAAGTGCCGCAGTAGCAATCTGTATAGTACGGAATTTTTGGTTTGTTTTTGTCAGGTTATTGTTTTTAAAGACTACTTTAAAGATGCTGTATACGATAAACCCGATTGCAAAAGCAATTAGCGGGGAGAAAATCAAAGCTTGAAGAATTTTCATGAACCCTTCCCATTTAATGCCGGCGAAGCCTGCTGCAGCAATGGCGGCACCTGCAATCGAACCAATCAATGCGTGGGAGGAACTGCTTGGTATCCCGTAATACCAGGTAAGAAGATTCCATATGATAGCGGCAAGCAGAGCGGCCAAGATTACATATGAACCATTAGGAAGCGTGAACGGATCCACGATATCCTTCGTTATGGTCTTCGCTACTCCAGTAAATGTCATAGCTCCGACGAAGTTCATGATGGCTGCCATGATGATGGCATGCCTAGGCTTCATGGCCTTTGTTGAAACAGCAGTCGCTATTGCATTGGCTGTATCATGAAAACCATTGATGAAGTCAAATGCTAAAGCGAAGAAAACGATTAATATTGTTAAAATTAATAAAGTATCCATTTATTGGGGTACTCCTTAGGCGTTTTTCATTATGATTGTTTCAAGTGTATTGGCCACTGCTTGACAGTGATCGGCAATCTCTTCAAGGCTTTCGTAAATTTCTTTATATTGAATGATCCTGATTGGATCTTTTTCAACTGTAAACAAGTTTTTGATTGATTGACGTTGAATCCCGTCACAAACTGATTCAAGATCTTTAATTTTGATTGCATTTTCACGAATCATTGGCAATTTCTTAGTGGATAGTGTATCGACAGCATTTTCAATCTCATACGTACACTGTTTGATTGCATCCACAAACTTAAGCATATACTCATCTGCATTGACAATGGAGTACATCTCGAATAATGCTGCACAGTGTTCCAAACCGTCTATGACATCATCCATTCTCATGGTCAATTCAAGTATATCTTCCCGTTCGATAGGAGTGATGAAGGCATTGTTCAGCTCTTTAATCACATTATGAACCATTGAATCGCCTTTATGCTCATAGTCTTTCATCGTATCTGAAAATACTTTGAGATCGGAGATGTTTTTGAGTTTATAATCCGCGAAATAGTCAGCACCTTCTTTAAGGTTTTGAGCGATGTTAAAAAGCATTACTGCGAATTTGTCTTTTTTTGATTTAAAAGCCATGTTAAAGCCTCCCAATTAGTCATGCAAATTTACGCACTTTAGTCGTACGCTTAGTATTAACAAATTGATTGTAACGAATTCATGTAGTATCCGGGAAGGTTTTTCGACGAAAATTTACAAAATCTTAATAAAACTTTATATAAAAACACAAGAAAAATTAAAAAATGGGAAAAACCCTACAATTATAAGGGGAAATCTGTAGAAAAAAGCCTTTCCAATATGGAAAGGCAAAAGGTTCTATAAAAATAAAGCAATTAAATAGTAAATGATTCCAGCTAAGGAAGCGGAAATTGGCAATGTAATGAACCAAGTGATCAACATGCTTTTTGCGGTTCCCCATTTTACCCCTTTGATGCGGTGTGCTGAACCGACCCCAAGTATTGAAGAAGAAATGACATGTGTCGTGCTGACCGGCATATGCAGGAAGGTTGCACCGAAAATGATGGCTGCTCCAGTCATATCGGCAGCCACACCGTTAACCGGGCGGATTTTCATGATTTTACCGCCAACGGTTTTGATGATCTTCCAACCTCCGATTGATGTACCAAGCGCCATGGCTATTGCGCAGGATAGTTGTACCCAGAAAGGAACATCAGAGGTAGAGGCATACCCGTTAGCGATCAAAGCCATCGTGATGATACCCATGGATTTTTGAGCATCATTCGTTCCATGTGTATAAGACTGGATGGCCGCCGTGAGAATTTGTATTCTCCTGAATCGCTTATTGGTTTTTCCTAAATTATTATTTTTGAATACTACCTTGAAGATACTGTATACAATGAATCCAAGCGTGAAGGCAAGGATAGGGGATAGAATCAATGCTTGTACAATTTTAGTGAATCCACTCCATTTAATCGCATCGAAACCACTAGCCACGATGGCAGCTCCCGCTATTGAACCAATGATCGCATGGGAGGAACTGCTTGGAATGCCAAAATACCAAGTGATTAAATTCCATATTATTGCCGAAAGCAGGGCAGCAAGGATTACATAAGAACCATTATTCAATGTGAAAGGATCAACGATATCCTTCGTAATGGTATGCGCTACACCGGTAAAGGTCAGTGCTCCTAATAAATTCATGACCGCAGCCATTATGATTGCATGACGTGGTTTAAGCGCCTTGGTTGATACTGCTGTAGCGATGGCGTTAGCCGTATCATGGAAACCATTGATAAAGTCAAAGACCAAAGCAAAAATAATAATTAGCGCGGTTAAGATGAGTATGCTATTCATACATGGAGGACTCCCTTAATTTCAAGTATGTAAAAGTGTATATGGATTGTCGCCAATGAATGGGCAGGACAGTTTGCAACTCCTCAATATTAGAATGGGAATTTTACATTAGATTATTCTTAAAATTTGGCACCTTCTTTTTTACTTGGTTTTAAGTTGAACTATTCAATTGTAACGAATTTCATACCTATAAGGATAGATGTTTCGTCATTTTTTCACAAAATATTTAACTTAGTGAATGATTAAAAAGATAAAATAATCCCTTTAATATATATAAATGGTATTTAAGGGTGCGTTTTTTGCTTAAGTGCTCTATAAATCCCGAGGCTTATGGTTAGAAATAGAAGATGGAGGGATGTATAATTGGTAAATAAAAGTAAGGGGGAATGATGGAATGATTTCAAATATTGGGGAAACGATCACCTTACATAATGGAGTTAAAATGCCACAGTTGGGTTTCGGTGTATTTAAAGTGAAAAACGGCAATGAAACGGTTGAGTCCGTCAAGAAAGCGATCGAAGTTGGTTATCGTGCGATTGATACGGCGGCCATTTATGAAAATGAAGAAGGTGTTGGTCAGGCGATTCGGGAATGCGGAGTGCCTCGTGAAGAATTGTTCATTACATCTAAAGTGTGGAATACAGAGCAAGGATACGAAACGACGCTCCAGGCCTTTGATGATAGTTTAAATCGCCTTGGTTTGGAATACTTGGATTTATACCTGATCCACTGGCCGGGAAAAGATAAATATCTGGAAACCTGGAGGGCATTGGAAAAACTTCATAAGGATGGAAAGGTGAAATCAATCGGTGTAAGTAATTTCCATGTTCATCATTTGGAGAATTTACTTGCAAACAGTGAAGTGAAACCGGTCGTCAATCAAATTGAATTGCATCCACTTTTGACTCAAGTCGAAATTCGTGATTACTGTTCAAAACATGAAATAAAGGTTGAGTCTTGGAGCCCGCTAGGCAGAGGGAACCTATTGGAAGAGCCGACAGTTAATCATATAGCGAAGAAGCACGGGAAAAGTTCAGCACAAGTGTTGATTAGATGGCATCTACAACATGATCTAGTTGTAATACCTAAATCGATTACGCCTTCCCGTATCAAGGAAAATGCAGAGGTATTTGACTTTTCTTTAAGCCTGAATGAAATGAATCAAATAGATGCCTTGAACAAAAATGAACGGTTCGGTAGCAATCCCGATGAACTTTTGTTCTAAAAAGAATACTGCACATGATAGGAGGATGTCCCGAAGGGGGCATCTTTTTTCTTTTTCCTCATGAACATAATTGAGACAGTTATTGCTTATACTAACTATGTGACAAAGTTAAGCCTATACCCGTTTAATATGTCTGATAATCCTGTTTTCGTTGCCAAATATTTTTTAAAAAAATTAGGTTTTAGATTAATTAAACGGGGAAAATAATGAGTACAGCGGCAAACAAAAAGAAAAAATTCACTAACATGAGGATTGTCCAATCAGTTACTCAAGGGCTATAGCTAGCTAACTCTACCCAATAACTAAAACATTCACATTCATTAGATATTGTGCGTAATCGGCATCATACCATTTGAATGTAAAAGTTAAAAATAACTGAAAAAAGGCATGACAATATTGAAGTGATTTGATTTCTTGGAGTCTGCTGCAGAAATTGAAAAATTAACTAATTTGAAGGAGGAAATATATTATGGGATTTTTATGGTCATTAATTATCGGAGGTATCATTGGTTGGTTAGCAGGTATGATCGTTGGACGTGACGTACCATTTGGAATTATTGGTAACATTATCGCTGGTTTCATTGGTGCATGGTTAGGTTCATTAATTCTTGGGAACTGGGGACCATCAGTAGCAGATTTCGCTATAATTCCAGCATTGATTGGTGCTATCGTATTTGTCTTCGTCTTAAGCCTTATCTTAAAAGGCATGAGAAAAGCTTCATAAATGCAAAAATTAAGCTGGCCCAAGTGGCCAGCTATTTTTTATGCCAAAATGGACGGATTTCGTCCCGACATGCCTTTAATCCATTAATTCGATACTGCCGGTGGTTCAAAAAAAAATAATCGGCAACAATTTCATATTAAAGGAAAAAATAAGAACACCGTTCCGATATGGAACGGTGTTTATTCAGTTTAAATGGTGACATCGAATATTTCAGGACTATCAATGAAAGGAGCTTCAATGCTCATTTTTTTTTCTGAAATGGGGTGGATGAATTCGATTTTTCTTGCATGCAGGGCTTGACGTGGAAATGTCTTTTTTCCGCCATACAAGGTATCTCCGGCCAAGGGGTGATTCAAATGACTGAAATGCACCCTGATTTGGTGGGTTCGGCCGCTTTCCAGTGTGCAGCTGACAAGCGTCAAGTTTTTCTTGGGATCGCGATTGAGTACCTGATAATGGGTGACTGCCGTCTGGCCTGTAGGGGAAACCCTTCGTCTCGTGGCATGGTGTCGGTCGCGGCCAATCTTTTCTTTGATTTCGCCTTCGTTCTTTTTAATGTTTCCTTCGACTAAAGCTAGATATGTCCGTTTGATTTCCCTTTCCTCCAACATTCTATCCAGCATGGACCCAATGAGGCGGTTTTTGGCAAAAAGGACCGCACCGGTGGTATCTTTATCAAGCCTATGAATATGCTTGATCATACAGGACTGACCGGTTTTTTGAAGATGGTGCGCCACTCCATTGATGAGGGAGTGTGCTTCACCCGGTTGAGAAGGGTGAGTATCCATTCCAGCCGGCTTATTGGTTATCAACAACACATCATCTTCATATATGATGGAAATTCCTAAGTCTGCCGCTTGAACTGTTTCATTTTCAGCGTGATCCAATAAGGGGATGATGATCGTATCTCCTTCATTAAGAATAGTTGACCATGTGACGGAATTCCCGTTCACTGCCACTTCTTTACTCATCCTCCATTCATGGACTAATTTCTTTGGGGCCATCCACCGCTCCCTAAAAAGCTGTTCCAATGTTAATCCATTCCAACTTTGGAGAACATCTATTATTAAATGTTGGTTAGTTATTTTAAAATTTTCCAATTAAACTCCTACTTTCGACTACTTTGGTTTTAATTAAATGAAAAAAATATATAATTATTAAAGATGAGTCATGAAAAAAGTAACCTTGGACCTATTGCTGAGATTTTCGTGGTGGAAATTACCACATATTTTTTACAAAATTTATGTTATTCTATTGGGAAAGAAATCGCTTGTCCTAGAATATACATATAATAGATAGGTCTAACGGATCTGAAAAAAGGTGGTTTTTTTAGTGAAGACGGTCTTTTCTTCAACTGAAGAACAAGAGCAAGAAATAGCGAGTCTCGTTTCTCGTTTCTACGAATCTGTATTTCCACAATACTTTACGGAAAGTGAAATCCTTCATTTTCGCGAGATTGGCGTTTTAGAGCCCAATCAAAGTTCTGTTACTTACATGGCAACATTAAGAGACGCATTTCAAGTAATGACATGCCTTCAAGTCCTTATGTCAATATTAGACAAACAGAAGAGAGAAGATTATTTAGTGATGGAATCTAAATCTGAAGAATTGTTCCAACATAACATCACACTATTGAATGACTGCGGAATATTCTTCCCCTTTTATTATGACCATTTTTCAAGTATAAACCATGAAGCGAATAATGATATGCAGATGATGGACATCCAGGTGGCGAATCAATATTTAGTATAAGGCAAAAAAAATGAGCCGGCTATAACGGGAGAAGCATTTCCGTTAGGGCCGGCTCATTTTTTACATCCTTAATTAATATCGTGGTCCTCGAACCATTTCTCGAACGTTACTTCATCATTAAAGCCGACGATTCGTTCTTGTTCTTCACCATTTTTATAGTGAACGATGGTCGGGGTTTTTTTGATGCCATAGTCGCTCCATCCTTGTTGAAACTCCAAAAGATTGAATTGAACAAGATCAATACCCAATTTCTCTGCCAAAGGTGCCACAACTGGTGTGGTTTTTTGACTGATTGAATTCGTAGGACTATAGAAATAAACGGTCACGTCTTTACTATCTTGGAGGTCCTGCTCCAACTCTACAGGAAGGATCAAGTTTTGATAATTGGGGTCATCCAGTTGATCGACAGTAGCAGGTTTAAGCTTATCTTTGCCGTATGGATTTCCTTTTGATTTTTCTTCTTTTTTCATGTTTGTAAAAACGCCCAGCAGGACAAATAGGGCGACGATTATCACTAAAAATATAGCCATTTTCTTCATTAAGCTGCAACCTCCTTGGATCTTGTCCATACGATGTAAAAAAATAATGACGAATGCAGTCAAGGCTAGAACGTGATGGTGATGAAACCAATACGTTTATATATTGTCCTGTACATGGAACCTTTCCTCATGCAAGGGTGTGGTCGGGAAAGACTGAAACCTTTGCAAAATAATGATCGTGGAAATGTATGCACCGATGGCTGTTACTATCATGGTATAAAAGCAAATCCAATGATCTTTTCGAATAATTGCAATTCCTAAAATGATTGTAAAAGGATACGTGATGATCCGCTGATACCAACAGAGCACAAACGGTTCATTTTGCATAATTCCAGAGAAATAAAAGCTCCCAAACATAGCAATGATGGAGCAGCCAAGGCCACAGTTAATAAGTTTTAAAATTGCAAATAGTCTTGTTCATGGTTCCTCTTCCCCATCTCTTTTTACTCTCATGAAAAGTATAGTATGTATGGACGGGGTCTGTAAAATATATATTCTTTTTACAGGACATTAAGAATTGTTTTTATCAATGCAATTTTGAGTCCATGGGTAGCTTCAGTTGTTTTAATTTTTGAATAAGGGGTATAATTCTTATGGAAGAGATTAAAGGAGTCTGAGGAAAATGCCTAATTTGGACCTGCATAAATATGAAAAAATAATGGAAATACGTAATATGAGGCTAGGAGACATAGATGAAATAATTGCTTTGCAGTCGAGTTGCTTTCCTGGAATGGTTCCTTGGAAGCGTGATCAGCTTGAGAGTCATCTGGCAATTTTTCCAGAAGGACAGTTTGTGGCTGAATATGATGGAAAAGTGATTGGCTCATGTTCCAGCCTCATTATTAATTTTGACGAATATGATGACCGGCATACATGGGATGATGTAACAGATAATGGATACATCACGAATCATAATCCGGACGGTTATAATTTATATGGGATCGAGGTCATGGTCCATCCTAAATTCCGCAGGATGAAAATTGGTCAAAGACTATATGATTCAAGGAAAGAACTTGTTGCCCAATTGAATTTAAAAAGCATCATTATCGGCGGCAGGATCCCCAATTATCATAAACATGCGGATGAACTGTTACCAAGGGAATATGTAAAAGAAGTGCAATTGCATAAAATATATGATCCGGTTCTTTCGTTCCAGCTTTTAAATGGGTTCACGCTTATGAGGATAAATCCGAATTATTTGCCTGATGATCTGCAATCGAATAAGTATGCTACGCTCATGGAGTGGAATAACGTCGATTATCAACCGAAAACAAAACGTTATTATAAAACATCAGAACCGGTAAGGATCTGTGTCGTGCAATACATGCTGCGTAAAATCGATTCATTCGAAGACTTCGCAAACCAAGTCGAGTATTTCACCGACGTTGCTTCGGATGCTAATGCGGATTTCGCCGTGTTCCCGGAACTATTCACCACCCAGCTGATGTCTTTCTTGAATGAAAGATCACCAAGCTTGGCTGTACGGAAACTGTCGGATTTCACAGAGCAGTACATTGAATTGTTTACCACTTTAGCTGTAAGGTATAACATCAATATCATCGGCGGTTCCCATTTCGTAAAAGAAGATGATGACAATATCTATAATATCGCTTATTTATTCCGTCGCGATGGGACGATTGAAAAGCAATATAAAATTCATATCACACCAAATGAAAGAAAATGGTGGGGGATTAACGCAGGTGACCGCGTTCGAGTCTTTGATACGGACTGTGGAAAAATCGCCATACAAATTTGTTATGATATTGAGTTTCCGGAACTCGCCCGGATTGCTACCGACATGGGGGCCAAAATCATATTCACTCCATTTTGTACAGAAGACAGGCAAGGCTACCTGCGAGTTCGTTATTGTGCCCAGGCCCGTGCTGTGGAAAACCAAATTTATACCGTCATTTCCGGAACGGTCGGGAATCTTCCGCAAACGGAAAATATGGATATTCAGTATGCCCAATCGGGAATCTTCGCTCCATCGGATTTCGAATTTGCGCGTGACGGCATAGTCGGGGAAACCAGCCCGAACCTTGAGATGGTCCTGATTGGCGATGTTGATTTGGAGATCTTACGGCGAGAACGGCAGTCAGGTACAGTAAGGCAATTAAAAGACCGCCGCCATGATATTTATAAACTGCATTATCAAAAAGGCGGAAAATAAAGAGGTATATGGGCTCGTGATGTGAAGAACGCTTGATGCGGTTCTATGCATTTTGAGCCTTTACTTCATTTATTGGAATAAATATGATAATTTTGTATATGTAAGGCAGATACATAATAATTACAAATAAGGCGTTTGGGAGGAGATGTTGGAGATGGACTGGAAATCTTTATACACCACTTGGGCAGGGTACCAGAATTTAAATGAGGAATTACGTGTCCTCCTTGAGGAAATACAGCGGGATGAAGCAAAACTCGAAGATGCCTTTTATAAAAATTTAGAATTTGGAACAGGCGGAATGCGTGGGGAAATCGGAGCGGGAACGAACCGGATGAATCTTTACACTGTAAGGAAGGCTACGGTTGGGTTGGCTCAATATATCTCTTCGTTTGGGGAAGAAGCAAAAGGAAGAGGGGCTGTGATCGCTTATGATTCGAGACATAAGTCCCCGGAATTTGCACTCGAAGCAGCTAAGACCTTGGCTACATTTGGGGTGAAGGCTTATTTATTCGATGAATTGCGTCCGACTCCGGAATTGTCATTTGCGGTTCGCGAGCTGAATGCCTTTGCTGGAATCGTCATCACGGCAAGCCATAATCCGCCTGAATATAATGGTTACAAGGTTTATGGACCGGATGGAGCACAATTGCCACCGGAAGCGGCCGATCAAGTGATTAGCTACGTGAATGCCATTGAAAATGAGCTTGAAATTCAGATTGAAGAAGCTGAAGTCCTGAAAGGGAAGGGCCTCATCGAAATGGTCGGGGAGGAATTGGATGCGGCATATAATCGTGAGTTGCTCACAGTTCCCGAGAATCCGCAGCTTGCCGAGGAAATAGATGTGTCTATCGTCTTTACACCTCTTCATGGAACGGCCAATAAATCCGTCAGGCGGGCACTGCAAAGCTTAGGGTATCAAAATTTGCATATCGTTAAGGAGCAGGAATTGCCAGATCCGGATTTTTCGACAGTTAAGTCACCAAATCCGGAGGAACCAGCTGCATTTGAAATGGCCATCGAACTTGGAAACAAAGTGGAAGCGGACTTATTGATAGCAACGGACCCAGATGCCGATCGGCTTGGAATTGCCGTGAAAAACGAGGTAGGTCAATATGTTGTCCTGACTGGAAATCAAACAGGTGCACTTTTCCTGGACTATTTACTGTCCCAGAAAAAAGAAAAAGGGAAAATTCCTCAAAATGGAGTCGTCTTAAAAACCATCGTCACTTCAGAAATAGGGCGGGCGATTGCCGAGTCATATGGCTTGAAGACGGTTGATGTACTTACCGGGTTTAAGTTCATCGCAGAGAAAATAAATCAGTATCATGTAAGCGGGGAAAATAGCTTTTTGTTCGGATATGAAGAAAGCTATGGTTACCTGATTAAAGACTTTGCACGTGATAAGGATGCCATTCAAGCCGCAGTGCTGGCTGTTGAAGTCTGTGCTCATTATAAAAAGCAGGGATTGACGCTATATGAAGGGTTACTGAATGTGTTTGAAAAATACGGCTTTTACTTGGAAGGATTGCGTTCATTGACTTTAAAGGGCATTGAGGGAGCTAAACAGATTTCTGGAATATTGAATCAATTCCGTCAAAATCCTCCTTCCCGAATCGCTGGCATTCCGGTAGTTGCTGAAGAAGATTATCAACGCAGCAAAAAGCGTACATTACTTTCAAATAATGAAGAATTGATCGAGCTTCCGAAATCAAATGTATTGAAGTATTTCCTTGAAGATGGTACATGGGTTTGCCTCCGTCCTTCTGGCACTGAACCGAAAATTAAATTCTATTTCGGTGTCCAAGGTAAATCAATGCCAGAAGCTGAGTCCAAGTTATCCGGAGTCATGGAAGATTTCATGAGCAAGATTGAGGCGTTAGTTTAAATGTATGAAAGCTAAACGAAAGACCTTCATCGGTCTTTCGTTTTTTTTGTGATGGCAAATTTGTAGCAGCATGAATGATCAAAATTCTAGGAAATTCCGTTTCCGTTTTGGTATACTGTATTGGCGACTGATCTCGGAAAACATCGGGAATAATGGAGGTATAAATTTATGAAATTAGTAATCATTAATGGTTCACCACGTAAACAAGGGCGTACGGGGATAGCCTCACGCTACATATCCAAGAAATACGGAGCGGAACTTATTGATTTAAGCAATAGTGAAATCCCTTTATATTCAGGTGAAGGTGAGCAATATCAATTGGATGTGATTCAAGGTCTACGGAAAAGCATCGAGGAAGCTGATGGCGTAATTCTGACCACTCCGGAATATCATGGTTCCATGAGCGGAGCCTTGAAAAATGCCTTGGATTTTCTAAGCAGTGAGCAATTCACGCATAAACCAGTTGCACTATTGGCTGTCTCCGGCGGAGGTAAAGGCGGAATCAACGCCTTGAATTCCATGAGGACAGTGGGTCGAAGCCTTTATGCAAATGTGATCGCTAAACAATTGGTACTGGATCCACATTGCTTCGATTACGAAAATGATGGTTTATTTGAAGAGTCTGCCGTACTTGTAGAAGGTATGATTGAAGAGCTTAAAATGTATGCAACTGCATATACTGCAATGAAAAAATAAATAAATGGGGGTCAGGTATTTAAATACCTGACCCTTCCTTGTTTTTATAGGGTTTCACCAGCCAAAGTTATATCCCCGATAATTAATCCTCTTGTATAAATTTTCCCTTTTCGCAAAAACTATAGGTGATTTTAGCTTGGAAGTTCACTTAAATAATCACTTGTTTTTTCTGCCGCATGATCCAGATAGCGAAGCAGTGCATACAGCTGGGATTGAACGATTTGATAATCATGCTCAAACCTGTAAGCGTGCAAAAAATGTTCAATTTTTTTCGAAAGAAAGTGATCTTTCGTTCGAACCATCAATACTAACAAGCTGTCCCAATCAGAACGGTGTGTGTGAAACAATGCCTGATCATAATCCGCAATCCTCATGTTCTTCTCCCCCTTAATAAGGAGCTATTTGTATTTTGTTCAGATATGACAGAACATTTCCTTACAATAAGTGGCGATGTAATGGGACCGCGGTTGTTGCTTTTTTCCTGAATAAAAATAAAAGGTGAGTACATGAGAAAAATAATGGTAATTGGAATATTCGTGCTGCTTTTTTTCCCTGAACAATCGCTGGCGGCAGAAGTGTATTCCCCTGAACAGATGGAAATGGATCTGCAAGGAATCCAAAAGCAGTATGAATTGGACGTTAAAATAATCGGACAAACTGAAAAAGGAAAAAATATAAAGGCAGTCAAATTAGGAAAAGGAAAAAGATCAATTTTGCTGGTGGGATCACATCATGGACGGGAATGGCTCAGTTCCATACTTTTAATGCGCATGCTTGAAGAGTATGCAGCCGCCTATCGAGCGGGCAAACCTGTTGAAGAATACCGGACGGAATCATTGGATGAAGTGAGCATCTGGTTCATTCCGATGCTGAATCCAGATGGAGTAAGCATCCAGCAAGGAGATCTCTCCAACTTAAATGTTTTTGAAAAGGCTGCAGTATGGAAAATGAACCAATTTAGCAGGAATTGGTCCCGTTGGAAAGCCAACGCCAAAGGCATTGATTTAAACAGGCAGTATCCGGCTGGATGGAAAGAGGTCATGAGTGATGAAACAAAACCAACGTATCAATTTTATAAAGGCGGAAAACCATTAGAAGCAGCTGAAGTAAAAGCGCTTACGGATTTCACGAAGGAGATCGATCCCCTTATTGCTGTTTCCTACCATACCTCAGGAAGGGAAATCTTTTGGCATTACAATAATAAACGGAAAAATATGGCGAGGGATTATGGGATTGCCAAAAAGACTGCCGAATTGACTGGGTATGAACTGACCTTTCCGGAAAAAGAAGCGGTAGGAAGCGGATTTACGGATTGGTTCATAACTGAATTCCGCCGCCCGGGAATGACGATCGAACTTAGTTATTTAGTGGATGAAACCAATCCGCCGTTGACTGTGTTTCCTGAGGAATGGAAGAGGAATCGATTAGTTGGAATCATGCTTGTAAAAGAAGCGAAGCAGCTGCATAACAACTGAACAATTTTACATAATAATACTAAGCGGAAAGTATGAGGAGGAAAAGATTTTGAAAAAAGTCATCGTGATGCTAATGGGGATTTTCTTGATCATACAAGCAGGGGCCATTTCAGCACAGGCCCAAAAACCCGATTACGAAAAATACGGAAAGATTGCAATTACAGTTTTGCAGGCAGATTATCCTGAAGTTGAGATTAACGATTACAAATATAAAGGAAGAAAAACTGTATCGAAAAATCTCGTCGAAGACGATTTCAGATTTTTGGTCGATGATAAAGGTCAGCAGTTCAATGTCATCGTGACCGTACAACATGATTTGAAAAATGAAAAATTACTTAGTTTGAAGGTCACGGAGCAAAAAGGAAAGTGAGCTCAGAACAAACCGAAAATTCAAGGTATGCATCTTACCGGACATCTTCACCTCGAGAAGATGTTTTTTTCTGATTTCTTTTATAGTGTCCGGAAAATGGTGGATACCGGATTAGTTGCCAATGGAAAGTGATTCACATCCGTTCAGCTGCCACGAAGTTTTCATTGCATTTATGAGTAGCTAACCAGTATAGTTAGTATCAGATTGAAACAATAAGCTTGATTGTAGGGGTATTAGAAAATGAGAAAGTTTAAGAAAGTTTATGTGGAAATTACGAATATATGTAATTTGAAGTGTAATTTTTGTCCAAGTTCCAGCTTGCAAAGGACCCTGAAATTCATGGATCCTGAAGGGTTTACCGATGTAATCAAGAAAATCAAACCACACACCGATCATATTTATTTTCATCTGATGGGTGAACCATTTTTAAATAAAAATTTGGGTACATTCCTGGATATCAGTGCTGAAAATGACCTGAAGGTTAATATTACAACAAACGGTACTTTGATTCAAAAGGTCAAAGACAAGCTGCTCTCCAAAAAAGCCCTTCGGCAGGTGAATATTTCACTTCATAGCTTTGAGGCAAACGATACGAGCAATAGTCTTGATTCTTATGTCAGTAATATTGCCGATTTCATAAATGAAGCAAATGAAAAAAGTGAAGTGATTTGTGCCATCCGTTTATGGAATATGGATACGGCTGAATTAAAAGCGAGTAATGGCCTGAACGACGATATTCTTAGCATGCTGGAGGAGAAGCTTTCATTGGACATTCGCTTAAGTGAAGCTCTTCAGCAAAAGAATAATATTAAGTTGAAGGACCGGGTTTATATAAACATGGCTGAAAAATTCGAGTGGCCGGAATTGGACCGTGACATTATCGATGAAAATATTTTCTGCTATGCCCTTAGAGATCAGTTAGGCATCTTGGTGGATGGTACAGTGGTACCTTGTTGCTTGGATAGTGAAGGGAAAATACCACTCGGAAATATATTCGAAACATCACTTGAAGACATTTTAAATGGTGAACGGGCGAAAAATATGTACGATGGTTTTTCAAGAAGATGTGCAGTTGAAGAATTATGTAAACGCTGTGGCTATGCTAAGCGTCATAAAAAATAAGATTAAGAAAAACCACGGAGTCCATCTTCGTGGTTTCGGACTGTAGGCAAACTCTATGAAAACTCAAGTTTGCCTGCAGTTTTTTATTTGAAAAGTTCAGTTGATTTCGGAAATCCGCTCCCTTTTCGCCGACTGTCTGCCAAGCCGCATCAAAGCAAGCGCCTGTGGTGTCTCGGCTAGCCAGTAATTCGGCAGGAGTGTCGCAAATTTCTTCAATCCAATGAGGATTACAGTAAAAAACCATAAAGATCGGAGTCCGCTGCACTGTCTTGGGCCGTTGAGGCACTGTATTCGACTGTTCACGAATTTTTTTGACCTTCACTCACTATTCGGACTCCGAACATCATTTTGTCGCCTAACTGAAATCACGGAGTCCATCTTCGTGGTTTTTTTGTGTGATTGAATGATATTGCCCCTCATTTTTATTAAAAATTCAGAATATTATTGTTTTATTGAAAGTACCGTGATAAAATACTCTCTATTATTGATGAAGTGAAAACTTCATATTGGCATATAAAAAGTATTGGATTCATATCTTGCTTCAGAGGGGATGTTTTATGGATTTACAGCAAAAAGTTAAAGAAGTATTCCCTAGTTTATCCACTGGTCAAAAAAAGGTAGCAAAATACTTGTTAGTGCATTCACATACATTTGCAGTCACTTCAGCTCAAAAGCTCGGAAAAGATATAGGGGTGAGTGAAACGACCATCATCCGCTTTTGCTATTCATTGGGGTTAAGTGGATATGCGGAACTTCAAAAACTTATTCGCAATCAGTTGATATACGAGAGCAGCAGTTTGAATGAATATCATTCTTCAAAACTTGAAGCCGCGAATCAGCCAAACTTCATGGCCCAGGTGATGGGGCAAGATATCATCAGCATCGAAAAGACAATGAAAAATTTATCAAATGAAGATTTCTCCAAAACAGTTGATAAATTGGCGGCAGCTGACAATGTTTTGATTTCCGGACACCGGTTATCATTTTCGGCAGCACATTGGTTAACCTTTACGCTGAGGCTTGTTAGGGAAGAGGTTCATTTATATCGGCCTGATACTGATGATATATTTTTACTGTTGGATAAAATGACTGAAAATTCCGTTTTTGTAGCCATTTCATTTCACCGCTATGTTAAAGAGACTGTGAAAATAACGGAAATGGCCAAAAAAGCGGGTGCGTTTGTAATTGGTGTTACGGATTCTGAACTGGCTCCAATTGCTGAATACGCTGACATATTATTGCCCATTTCAACACCAAGGACTTCCACTATCGATACGGCACCGGTGTTATTCTCATTATTGAATAGTTTAGTAGCTGGTGTATCGATTAAGGAAGAACAGGGTTTCAAAGAAAGAAAAGCTATATATGATGCATTCAATCAAGATGAATTTTTCTTTTGAGATTAAATTTCCATCAGTTCGGTGAACAAGCCGATTAAACCGGGATACAAGGGGGAGACAGAAATGGATATCACACAATCTATCGAAAAATTAAGGCCTCGTATACTCGATATCTTTGACCATTTACACGCACATCCTGAAACGAGTTGGAATGAAGTGAATACGACAGCTTTCATTTCAAATATTTTAAAGGAAAATCAGTGTACGGTGAAAACATTCGAGGACTGTACAGGTGTGGTTGGCGAAATCGGGGATGGGGATTTCACGGTCGGATTACGATCGGATATCGATGCACTTTGGCAGGAGGTGCAAGGGACGTTTCAAGCCAATCATTCCTGTGGACACGATGGTCATATGACCTTGGCACTTGGAGTATTCCTTGTATTGAAGGAAATGGGCTTTCGCCCAAGAGGCAAGCTGAAATTCATTTTCCAACCTGCTGAAGAAAAAGGTACGGGCGCCTTGAAGATGATTGAAGAAAAAGTATTGGATAATGTCGATTTCCTTTATGGTGTGCACTTAAGACCGGTTGAGGAAGTGAAGGGTGGGCAAGCGGCGCCAGCCATTGTCCATGGTGCCGCTCAGTTCATTAAAGGTGAAATAGCGGGAACTGATGCGCATGGTGCCAGACCGCATCAAGGGCAGAATGCCATCGAGATAGGAGCGGCATTCATCACTTTGTTAAATGGAATCCATCTCAATCCGTCCATCCCTTATTCCGTAAAAATGACGCAGTTTTTTGCTGGCGGCGAAAGTTCCAATATCATCCCTGGGAGAGCCACTTTTTCATTGGATTTACGGGCACAGGATAATGCAGTGATGAAAGAGCTCACCAAAAAGGTGGAAAAGGTTGCAGAATCCTTGGCCATTGTCCATGGAGTCGAAGTGAAACTCGAACCGGGAACCTGTGTTGCTGCAGCAACCGTGAACGATCAAGCCCAGGAAATAATGTCTGAAGCGATAGCCGATACACTCGGGGAAGAAAATCTGGTAGCGCCTGTCATTACGACAGGAGGAGAGGATTTTCATTTTTATACGTTGAAAAGACCTGAACTCAAAGCGACGATGCTTGGATTGGGCTGTGATTTGGCGCCAGGGCTCCATCATCCGAACATGACGTTCAACAAAGATGCTTTGTTTTCGGGGATTGAAATCCTGACCAAAGCCATCATACTGACTTTCGAGAAATATGGGGAGGGGGGACACTTGCATGACTGATGAATTAATCATTAAATCCCTATCAACACTAGAGGATTTACAAGAAGTGCAGCGATTGGAAGTTCTTGTATGGGGCATGGATTGCGTTCCCATTCATCAGACGATTACGGCAGTCAAAAACGGCGGGCTTGTTTTAGGCGGCTACATCAATGGTCAGTTAGTCGGGTTTCAATACAGTTTCCCGGGATTCAAGGACGGAAAGGTATATCTTTGTTCACATATGTTAGCAATCCATCCTGCCCATCAAAAGAAGGGCTACGGCAGATTACTTAAACTTGCACAAAAAGAAGAAGCACTCAAAAAAGGTTACGACTTGATCACATGGACGTATGATCCATTGGAAAGTGTGAATGCAAACTTGAACATCGGTAAGCTAAACGCTGTTTGTTCTACATATATGGATGATTGTTATGGAAATATGAAGGATACCCTCAATGAAGGATTGTCCACTGATCGATTCATGGTGGAATGGAATATACGGCAGGAAGCAAAGGAAGAGACACTGCTTCCAGATAAAGCCATATCCATCGTAACGACAGGAATGAATGACCAAGGCTTTCCTTACATCAAGGATTATCATTTTGAAACCAATGCAGAGGTGATCGCCATACCCATTCCGACAGATATTCAACAAATCAAAAAAGCTGATCTCAGCCTTGCGATTGATTGGCGGTTAAAAACCGGTGAATTATTCAAAACGCTTTTTGCCAAAGGATATGTTGCAGCCGGGATTGAACGGGAACAAGGTGAAAATATTCAAAACTATTTATTAAAAAAACAAGAATAAGAGGGGAATCGGGATGAAAATAACAGAAGTGCGTTTACGTCATCTAAATATGGATTTGGTAGCTCCCTTTACAACAAGCTTTGGAACGTTTGTGGATAAGGAGTTCATTCTTGTGGAAGTGAAAAATGGAGAGGGGCTTTCAGGTTGGGCTGAATCCGTGGCGTTTTCAGCACCTTGGTATAACGAAGAAACCATAAAAACCAATTGGACCATGCTGGAGGATTTCCTGATACCGCTTGTATTGGATAAAGAAATAGAGCATCCCCGTGATGTATCGGATATGTTCTCGCATATTCGTAAGAATAATATGGCAAAATCGGCAATCGAGGGAGCCATCTGGGATTTATACGCAAAAGAAAATAATATCCCATTAAGTATGGCTTTAGGCGGGGAATTGGAAAAAATCGATGTTGGGATCAGTATCGGCATCCAAAAAACGGTACCTGAATTACTGGCGAAGATAGAAGCAGGATTGAAGGATGGGTATAAAAGAATAAAAATGAAAATCCAACCAGGTTGGGATGTAGATGTAATCAGGGAAGTGCGCAATCGATATCCCGATGTCCCGATCATGGCAGATGCAAACTCCGCTTACCGCCTGAAAGACATCGAATTATTGAAACAACTTGATCAATTTGATTTAATGATGATCGAGCAGCCTTTGTCATCAGATGATATTGTCGATCATGCCACATTACAAGCGGAAATCAAAACACCGATTTGCTTGGATGAAAGTATACATTCCGTGGAAGATGCAAGAAAAGCCCTTGAATTGGGAAGCTGTAAAATCATTAATATTAAGATCGGCAGGGTTGGCGGTTTAACGGAAGCAATGAAAATACACGAATTATGTAAAGAAAGGAATGTACCGGTTTGGTGCGGAGGCATGTTGGAATCTGGTGTGGGTCGTGCCCATAATATCGCATTGACAACACTTGATAACTTCACGATGCCTGGTGATACGGCAGCATCCGCGAATTATTGGCATAAAGACATCATCCAACCGGAGGTTACAGTGGAAGATGGAGTCATAACCGTTCCAAAGGCGGCAGGCATTGGCTATGAAGTCGATTACGCTGCGGTCGATGAATTCACTTCCTATAGTAAAAGATATACCAAATGATAAATGTACAAGAGTTGTAAATAAAAGAGCCTCCCAGCTTCATGGGCTTCGGTCCGTTAACTTGAAGCAGGGAGGGGATTGAAGAACAGGGTGATGATGAAAGGGAAGACATTTCTTTTAACTTTAATTGTCAGAATAATCATATAATTAAGGTGGTTTGTGATATGAAAAACAGTGTAAATCTTGCAGGTGCATATATTGGAATCATCATTGGAGCAGGTTTCGCTTCAGGACAAGAAGTATTACAGTTCTTCACAAGTTTTGGAATCTACAGTGTATTGGGAATTTTGGTGGCAACAGCTTTATTCGCGTTTTTAGGCATGCAAGTTACTCAATTGGGGAGCACTCTCCAAACACGCTCCCATAAAAGCATCATCGATCATATTTGTGGCCGCTATATAGGCAGGGTGGTCGATATTATTATCACATTTTTCTTGTTTGGCGTTACAGTCATCATGATTGCCGGTTCCGGAACGATTTTTGAAGAACAATTCGGGATTCCAAGTATAGTTGGTGCAATCGTCATGACGGTGCTTACGATTGGTACTCTTTTACTTAATGTTAACAAAATAATGTCCATCATAAGTGCCGTAACACCGTTTTTATTTGTTATCATGATCATTATTTCAGGCTATTCATTTTTTACATCCGATCTAAGTTTCAACCAAATCATTTCATCTTCAAGTAAAGGAACGGCTGCAACCGGAAATTGGATGATGGGTTCATTACTTTATGTTTCATATAATATGACTGCCGGAATTGCCATGCTAGCCGTAATGGGAGGTACCTTCAAGAGTAAGAAAGAGGCTGGTATGGGAGGGATTCTAGGAGGTATCGGATTGGGGATCTTGCTATTCTTGATCAATATGGGGATGATGTCCGACTTGAAGGGCATAGAAGGCTCAGGTATGCCTACCCTTCATTTAGCGAATCAGATTTCTCCATGGTTGGGATATCTCCTATCAATCATCCTTTTAGGAATGATTTATAATACCGCTGTCGGGATGCTGTATGCATTCACCGCCAGGTTGGTGCCTGCCGAAACGAAACGCTTTAAAATATCCGTGATCATGGTCGGGATCCTCGCTTTCCTTGCAAGTCTCGTTGGATTTATTGAATTGGTTGGGACGGTATACCCAATCACAGGATATTTAGGTTTTGTAATCATAGCAGCGCTCATCATTTCCTGGATCCGTTCAAAAACGAAAAAAGAGGCTGTGAATACGGAATTAGCGGAATTTTAATATCAATAGGATTGAGTGCATAACTGCATGAAACATTTGGCCTGACATCTTCTTCATGGAGGTGTTTTTTTCTGTTATCGAGGACCTTTACTCATGATCACGGCATTTTTCCTTCTTTTTTTCATACATTAGTTTAAAGGCGGAAGACAAGGGGGATATCGGATGAATGAAGCGGAGCAAAAGGCTCTGGAATATGCCATTAGTGAAATTACAGAAATAGCAACTGGGTTCGGGTTGGATTTTTACCCGATGCGTTATGAAATTTGCCCTTCAGAAATCATTTATACATTTGGTGCCTATGGGATGCCGACCCGTTTTTCTCATTGGAGCTTTGGTAAGCAATTTCATAAAATGAAGCTGCAGTACGACTTTGGATTAAGTAAGATCTATGAACTGGTCATTAACTCTGATCCTTGTTACGCTTTTCTGCTGGACTCCAATTCACTTGTACAAAATAAATTGATTGTTGCCCACGTTTTGGCGCATTGTGATTTCTTTAAGAATAATATACGTTTCAATAATACTAAGAGAGATATGGTGGAAAGTATGTCGGCAACGGCAGAAAGAATCCGTGAATATGAAATCCTGCATGGCAAAAAGGAAGTGGAAACCTTTCTCGATGCACTTTTAGCCATTGAAGAACATATCGATCCGTCGCTGATGAGACCGAGACTTGCCTGGACGATGGAAGATGAGGAAGAAGAAGAGGAAATAAAACCGTCAGCCACACAATACGATGATTTATGGAACCTTGATAATAAGGATAAACCGAAGCAATCGAATATTAAAAAGAGAAAAAAATTCCCGCCAAGGCCTGAAAAGGATATTATGCTTTTCATAGAACAGTACAGCAGGGATTTAACCGATTGGCAACGGGATATCATGACGATGATCAGGGAAGAGATGCTGTATTTCTGGCCGCAGCTGGAAACGAAAATCATGAACGAAGGCTGGGCATCCTACTGGCATCAGCGCATAATACGTGAATTGGATCTATCCTCAGGGGAAGCCATTGAATTCGCAAAACTGAACGCAGGCGTCGTTCAGCCATCACGGACCAGCATCAATCCTTATTATCTTGGATTGAAAGTGCTTGAAGATATTGAAGAACGCTATGATAATCCAACTGAAGAAATGATCAAGCTGGGCGTCAAGCCTGGATCTGGCCGGGAAAAGATGTTCGAAGTCAGGGAAATCGAATCGGATATTTCCTTTCTCCGCAATTATTTAACGAAAGATCTGGTCATGAGGGAGGATATGTACTTATTCCAAAAGCAGGGCAAGGATTATAAAGTCGTCGATAAGGCATGGGAACATGTTCGTGATCAACTCGTGAGTATGAGGGTTAACGGCGGTTTCCCCTATATCACAGTAAATGATGGGGACTTCATGCGCAATGGGGAACTTTATCTAAAACATTGGTATGAAGATATTGAACTGGATCTGAAGTACCTCGAAAAAGTCATGCCATATATCCATCAGCTCTGGGGCCGCTCCGTTCATATGGAATCAGTCATAGAAGGAAAAGAAGTCCTGTTTTCCTATGATGGAAAAGGTATTCACCGAAAATATTTATAAAGCAGAAAAAACTGCCGATCACTCGGCAGTTTTTTCTGCTTTATATTGATGCGTTTGGGGGATGCAGTATTAAAGTACTTTTGGATAGGCGTTGTTAAACATTTTAGACTAACCTGCCCGCTTAGTTCATAAAGAAAATCAATAACACCCCTAAACAGAGCCTATGGATAAGATTTCAACACACTAGTCGAGGGGGCGTGCAGGCTAGGTTCTCCGTAGTCGGAGTTATTTAAAACCATCTTTTAGCAGACTAAAATTGAAAATTATTTAGTTGAATATTTAAACCTTGATTATATAAGAATATGCTTATACAATGATATTGAATTATCGTATAAGCATATTCTTATTTATTTGATTGTGCCAGGAGGGATGAAATGCAAACGAATGAAGCGTTGGATTTAGAAACCAGGGCAAACATTCTTAAATTACTAGGTGATAAAACTCGTTTGACCATGGTTAAGATCATGGCTGAGCACGAATGCTGTGTCTGTGAATTTGTGGACCTATTCGAGATGAGCCAGCCGGCTATCAGCCAACATTTACGAAAGTTGAAAGATAGCGGAATCGTGAATGAAGCAAGGAGGGGACAATGGATTTTTTACTCGTTAAACCCGTCTTCTTCCCATTACTCATTCATTCAGACGGTCATCAAGGACTTACCAAGTCAAAACTTTAAATTAGAAGAATTAACAGCACAAGGAAAACGGATTTGTTGTGACTAACTAGGAGGTACAACTTCAGTGGGATCGGTTATTTTGGCAGTTATCATCTTTTTATTAACACTCATTCTCGTCATCTGGCAGCCAAAGGGATTGTCGATTGGATGGTCAGCTTGTGGCGGTGGGGTTTTGGCCTTACTTGTTGGCGTCGTGGATTTTTCTGATGTCATAGACGTGACATCGATAGTATGGAACGCAACACTCACCTTCATCGCCATCATCATCATCTCGCTTATTTTGGATGAGATAGGATTTTTTGAATGGGCAGCACTGCATATGGCTAGGGCGGCCAAGGGAAATGGAGTAAGGATGTTTGTCTATGTAAGTATCCTCGGTGCTCTTGTGGCTGCTTTTTTTGCAAACGACGGAGCTGCTCTCATCCTTACACCAATAGTATTGGCAATGGTACGTGCCTTGAAATTTAGTGATAAAATGATTTTCCCGTTTATCATCGCCAGTGGGTTCATTGCTGATACAACCTCACTTCCTTTGGTGGTGAGTAACCTTGTAAACATTGTATCTGCAGACTTTTTCAATATCGGTTTTGCCGAGTTTGCTTTAAGAATGATTGTACCGGACATCTTTGCATTTGTAGCTAGCGTCTTGGTTTTATATTTATTTTTCCGTAAAAGCATACCGAAAAATTACGATGTATCACAGCTTAAAAGACCAGCGGAAGCCATTCAAGACCTAAGAATGTTTAGGCTGTCCGGGATCGTATTAGGAATATTGCTGGTTGGTTATTTTACAAGTGAGTTTATTGAGGTTCCTGTATCCATCATTGCAGGCATTGTCTCTATTTTCTTCCTCTTGATGGCTAGAAGGAGTCCAGCGGTCAATACGAAAAACGTTATTAAAGGCGCACCATGGGCAATCGTCTTTTTCTCTATTGGTATGTATGTAGTGGTTTACAGCCTGAGAAATGTTGGATTGACGACTGTATTAACGGATTTGATTCAAGTTACCGCTGATCAAGGATTGTTTGCCGCAACGATGGGAATGGGCTTCATCGCCGCCATTCTGTCATCACTTATGAATAACCTGCCAACCGTTATGATTGATGCCCTTGCCATATCTGACACCCATACAACAGGGGCAATCAGGGAGGCCCTTATTTATGCAAATGTCATCGGTTCGGACTTGGGACCGAAAATTACACCGATCGGTTCTTTGGCGACATTATTGTGGCTGCATGTCCTTTCTTTAAAAGGCGTGAAAATCTCATGGGGAACCTACTTCAAAACGGGAATCATCTTAACGATCCCAACATTGTTCATCACATTAATCGGCCTATATATATGGTTACAAATCATGCATTAAACACTTACTTTACTAACTAAGGAGAGAAACAGCATGGCTAAAAAAACACTATACTTCTTATGTACTGGTAACTCTTGCAGAAGTCAAATGGCAGAGGCGTGGGGGAAGAAATATTTAGGTAACGAATGGCAAGTGCTTAGTGCAGGAATCGAGGCCCATGGGTTAAATCCAAAAGCTGTAAAAGCAATGAATGAAGTTGGATTGGACATCTCCAATCAAACATCGGATATCATCGACCCTGACATATTGAATAATGCTGATTTTGTCGTTACGTTATGTGGTGATGCGGCAGACAAATGTCCAATGACGCCACCGCATGTTGAGCGTGGACATTGGGGCTTTGATGACCCGGCAAAAGCGGAAGGAACAGATGAAGAAAGGTGGGCTGCCTTCCAACGTGTTCGTGATGAAATTGGTGAAAGAATTGCACGTTTTTCTAAAACGGGAGAATAAATAAAATTGAAAAGCCGTGAGCGGAGTGCGGTAGCAGTTGTTGTTAAGAGATCGCACGTCTGGTTATGATCCTGCAATACCGGAGCGACCTTAAACATGATTTTAGGATGTAAAACGGTTAATGCGTTTAGTAGGCGGACCAAAGGCCATAAAGATAGAGCTGCCAATTTTGGCAGCTCTTTTCTTCGTTAAATCTTAATATCGACCTTAGCATTTTTCTGAAGTTCTTCTACATGCTTCACAAGCTTTTCTTGTTTCTTTTGCTGCTCTAGTTGTTTCTTGATTTGCGGCTTCATTTCTTCGAGTTTCTGTACCTTCTGCCCGCTTGTTTTAGCTTGCTCTGCAACCTGGTCGTAATACTTTTGGATTTCTTCATCAGTTGCTTCTTCCACTTTAATCTCTTTTTCAACGTACTTCGTATACGGGATGTTCTCTGCAATCTGAGCATTCAGCGTTTCCGAATTCAGACCTGCTTGCTTCAGCGCTTCCTTGAATTTCTCTTCACTCTCATATGGCTTTTTGATTTCGGCAAGTTGCTTTTCAATTTCGGCCTTGGAAGCTGTGTAGCCCTTTTTATCAGCTGCTTGAAGCAGCAATTTTTGCCCCACTAAAGAGTTGAGCGTTTGCTCTTTAATTTGTTTGGCGCCCTCCTTGGTTGTTGGGTCTTGTCCTAATTGCTGCATTTGCGTTTGTGTGGTAGACAACACGGTATTATATTCCGCACCTGAAATTTTTTCGTCATTGACGATGGCCACCGTTTTCTTTTCATCCACCTTTTGCTTGTCTAGTTTCTTCTGCATTTCTTCCATCTGTTTTTGCTGTTCCTCAGTTGCTTTAGCCGTTTCTTTCTCAGTTGTTTTATTCTCTTTTTCGTCATTCTTCTTATCAGCTTCATCGTTCGAACCACAAGCCGTTAGAACAACTGCCAATAATCCAATGATGATTGGGTACAATAGTTTCTTCATATTTCAGTCTCCTCTCGTATTCAATGCTAAAAAATCATCTAATGCGCATTATAAAGGAATTACTCATTAAAACACAATTTTTTCATTCTTTTTTCCAGAAAACAGGAAGATAGTATAGGCATTATCTCATTATATAAGTGTAACATTCGCAGAAATGAACCGATTTACCCTTCGTCATGAAATAATTAAGCTTAAAAGGAATGCGGAGGCTGATACGTGGTGCAGACAGAAACTGTAGTCTATCAATTACACACAAAACATTGCTTAGCAACTATTGTATCTAAAACTTGTATGGTATTATATACCTTATCATCCGGATGTAGTTCATTTAGCCTATATGTTGAGAATTTTGATCATGAACGGAGTGAGCCGTGAGAATGAGAAAAGTGAAACAAAGAGACAGAAGGGATTTACCTTTCGGAAAAGAAAAGGGCAGAGACTCGGGAATTGTTGAAGGTCCTCGCCATTTCATGCGAAATCCGTGATCCAGGCATTGAAGAGCATTTATTGAGAGTTCAAAACCTAACCGAGCAGCTAGTTATGGTTCATAATCGAAGATGCCAGCTGGAACTATCTATAAAAGCTATATGAATCATATCGTTCATTCAAGTATTCTACATGATATCGGGAAAGCGGAGATTCCTGAGGGGATATTATACAAACCTGGCCCGTTATCTCCATATGAACGAAAAATCATCGAGATGCATCCGTTAATGGGATCCGATATTTTGAATAAGATTTCAAGGGAAATAAACAATGATGTGATCAGCAGCCTGGAAGTGGCTGAAAACATCCTCCTCCATCATCATGGAAAATGGGATGGAACTGGATATCCACATCGTTTGAAAGGTGAGGACATCCCATTGGAAGCTAGAATAGTTGCCATTGTGGATGTGTTGATGCATTGACCAGCAGAAGGCCGTATAAAGATTCCTGGTCAGTGGAGCGGGCATTATCTTTCATAAACGAACAAAAAGGAAAGCATTTCGACCCATCCATCGCGGTGTCTTCCTTTTGTTATTTTAATGAAAAGGCGGAGCAGAAAAAAGGTTTCGAAACCGTTCGCAGCACAGGGATATATTAAACAACGAACTCGTCGAATATCTTATCACGATATAATGGGGTAATGCTTCGTGGAAAGAAAAGGTCGCATCCGCCTAACCCTTGGAGACCAAGGGGGAACGGCTCCTTATCAATTGTAGGGTTAAAAAGAAAATCCCTACCAATTTACCTGAAAGTAGAGAAGCCTTTTTACTACCTTCCTTTTTTCTTATTTCTATTAAAGTAATAAACGACTGCGATTACCAAAATCAACAGTGCCAAAACAATCCTTACATCGTCCGATGCCTTCAATACTTGTGTTACCGAATACGCTTCGACAAGGAGGGCAGGCAGTTTTCCAATGGATGTCGCGAGAAAGAAAATCATCATTCCCGTCTTGCTTAATGCTGCTGTAAGGTTGATTACGCCCGATGGAATAAAAGGAAGGAGCCTAAGCATCAGGATCATCCAAAATGCATGAAATCCTTGTGTCTTTTGCAGCTTCATGACCCACCGGTTCTTCATGAACTTGGGTTTGAATGTTTGAAAGCCCTTTCGATATAACCAAAAGCTGACCACTGCTCCGGCAATTTCCCCCGTGTAAGAAAGGATCAATCCCTTTTCAAACCCAAATACGGTAATATTGGCAGCCGTGATGAATACGCTTGGAATAAAACCAAGCACGCTAATCAATATATTGAATGCTAAACTTACAGCAATGGAAAAAGGGCCGCTGGATAGTAATGCCTCAGAAATGAAATTCATATCAATCCACGGAACTCCATTTATATCCGATGCCCCAGACCGTTTTCAAATGTTGATCTGCTGGAAAACCGGCATGACGCAATTTCTCCCTAATATTTCGAATATGGGAATCGATTGTCCGATCTTCCGTATCCGTTTTAAATCCCCATATGGTCGAAAGGAGGTGGTCTCTGGAATACACTTGATCTGGGGATTTTAAAAACAAGCACAACAGTGAGAACTCTTTTGGTGTTAATGGGATTGTTTTGGTATCATAATGTGCTTCATAAGCGGATTCATTTAATTTTAGCCCCCTAAAGATCACATGATCATTCTGTTTATGCACTCGCCGCGTGACCGCTTCGATTCTGGCAAGTAAAACATCTTCATTAAAGGGTTTCGTAATATAATCGTCTGCGCCCTTTTTCAACCCTTTCACCATTTCTTGTGCAGCATCCCGGGCTGTGAGCATGATTATGGGAATATTGGAAAACGCACGGATCCTTTCGCACGTTTCCCACCCATCCATCTCAGGCATCATTACATCAAGAAGTACTATGTCCGCATGTTTATTCCTTAAGAACTGTATGGCTTCATATCCAGATTTAATCTTCATGCATGTATATCCGTGAGGTGTAATGTATAGCTCTAATAGATCAAGCATTCTCTGTTCATCATCAACCAGAACTACTGTCTTCATTTGTTATCTCCTTAAATGTGATAGTGAAGCACGTTCCTTGTCTCAAGTTGCTTTTAACCGAAATGGTTCCTCCTTGTATCTCCACTAATTGCTTGACGATGGAGAGCCCCAATCCGAATCCACCGGTATCTCTGGCGCGTGATTTCTCGACACGATATAAACGATCAAAGATATGGGGGATATCTTCAGGGGGAATGCCAACCCCTTGATCGATTATGGAGATGGAAATCTTGCCAAGGCATTCTGTGGCTTTGATGGTGGTGACTGTATATTCGTTCGAGTACTTCAGCGCATTATCCAGCAGGTTAAGAATGACTTGCTCAAACCGTGAGGGATCTATATCTATAAATAAATCATCCTTACATTCCAGATTCAATTGAATTCTTTCATTTGTAAAAGCCGGTAAAACTTTTTCGTGAATGTTTCGCAGGAATGAAGAGAGCTGGACGGTTTCTTTTGATATGGTGAATGTATTTAGATCCATTCTAGCCATATTGAATAGTTCGTCCAATAATCTGTTTAATCGGTCGGATTCATCATGGATGATCTCTAAGTATCGTGATCGTTCGGAATCTTCCAAATCTTTCCGTCGGGCAACATCAGCATATCCCTTTATATAAGTTAGCGGCGTGCGCAGTTCATGAGAAATACTTGCCAAAAATTCATTGCGTTCCTTTTTTAAATAGTTCAATTCATCAGCCAAGCTTTGAATGGATTGGGCAAGCTCCCCAAGTTCATCATGAGATCGTACTGGCACAGCCACTGAAAAATTCCCTTTGCTGAGCTTGGTTGTCGCTTCCTTCATCGCTATCAGTGGTCTAGTCAAAGCCTTTGATAGAAAATAAATGGTGACAAGCATGAAGAAAAGGAGCAACGCAGTCGCAAGAAGGAAATGCCTATTCAATTGTGCAATTAAATCCTCCACATCTCTTGTATCTTTGAACATATAAACAAAGCCTTTGTTTTCTTTATGGCTGATAAAAGGCGAAACGGTGGCTATATATCTTTCATCCTTCCAACTCGATTGGATGATCAGACCTTTTCGGGGTACCTGCGGGAGGTTTTTAGCTAAGATTTTTTTCATTCCCCCATTTACCATTTCGGAAGATATCAGAATATCTCCTCTTGTATCCGTAATCACGACATCTGTATCGGTATGTGATTCCATCAGGCCGATATGCTGAAGGGTTGAGCCGGAATACGTAATTTCCAACACATCACGATGACTATTGCCACGGGCCTTCAGTGAATCCAATTCCTGATTGACACGGGAATGTATCACTTTATTATGCAAGTAAACCATGGAAACGGTTTCCATCAAAAAAATGCAAACAAATATAGATAGTCCGAGCTTAAATGAGATTTTCAGGAGCATTCACCTTCTTATAGAATAAAGTCAGTTTAGCGAAAAAATATGAAGAAAGTATGCAGTTTTTTCAATTTCTTCGCATCTTCTTAAACCATAATACGGTTTTCAAACGGAACAAGCCAATAAATTGGCGAGGTCATCAGTTTAATGCTGGAGGGAGCGGTTACGCGTTCATTAACGTATAAAAACTGCCAACCACTTCAAGATGTTTCGGATTGCATTTCGTTGTTATTAAAAAAATAGATGATTATTCATTACTTGAATTTATATATACTGGTCTTATTTTAATCACCTATAACAATATGAAACTGCAGGGAAATTGAGCAATTTTTTGATTTAGTTCATTCGAAATATTTTGTATTAAGGAAACATTTTGTCGTAAGTGAATACTATGTAAAAAAGGAGCTGAACCATATGAATTGTACAAACCGTACGCAGAAAAAAATAATCGCATATTCCGCATTATTCAAAAAAATGGGCATTCTCAATGATGAGGAATACAAAAACATCGCAAAGACTTTTCAAACAAAGGATTGAGGAAGTGTCCATTGGATCTATTCATAAACTTTCATCCTGCATTAAACGGTCTGTAAAACCCCCCGCCTTTCAATTTTTCGAATGAGGAGGGGGGACTGCAGTCTGACAGGAACTCATTTGCTCCCATTAATTACGGAGGAGGATGATGGTTTCCCTTACTGTCTCTTAAGGGGGTGTCGCCGATGAAGTCAATTTGTCCCGCTCTGATTCCTATCGGATTTCATCTGTTTGACGGCTTCGCTTTTAGCCATACAGCTGGACGAAATGATGTATCCTAAGTTTGAAAAACTACATATATGATGGACGTTCATGTGCAATTTGGAGGGGGGATTATTGAAAATGGACAGGCCATATATTTTGGCTATCGCTTAATTTCTGCCGTTTTTAATGGAGGTTAAAAAGTGAAAAGGAAGATTGTTGTGATCCGATGGTGTTCTCTGCGATAATGGAATAAAGAAATCGAAAAGGAGTTACGTAGGATGGCAGAGGACTTTAAGATTCCCAGCTTGAAAGTTGATGAGATCGATAAGAAAATCATATCGGTTTTACATGAAGATGCGCGAATTTCGTATACCGACTTAGCGAAGAAAGTGGAGCTCTCCAGGGTTGCGGTTCAGATGAGAATCAATCATCTTGTTGAAAACGGTGTGATCGAGAGGTTCACTGCGGTCATAAATCCAGCTAAGGTCGGCATCCATGTTTCGGCATTTTTTAACGTTGAGGTTGAGCCTAAATATCTGGAATCGGTCGCACAGCAATTAGAAAGTGAACCGGCTGTAACGAGTTTATATCATATGACCGGTCCGAGTAAACTCCATATGCACGGAATCTTTACTGATAACCAGGAGATGGAACGTTTTCTCAATGAGAAGCTGTATGCGGTCGTCGGTGTTGTCAGCGTTGATTGCCAAATTCTCATTAAACGTTATAAAAGCCGGATGGGCATGAAGCTTTAAATGAAAAAATCCCCCTATATAGGTGGATTTTTTATTATTATGTGAGCGGGATGATAAAGCCGCCGTACGCAAAGGCAAGAATGATTACGAAGGCGGGGTGGATCTTGAATTTACCTAGGGCCAAAAAGGCCAATCCAGCGATGACGATTGAATGGATGTAGCCGATGGAACCGATGGCATCCTCAGCCATATTCCAGGTGAGCGATAACATCATGATCGCAATCACGGGCTGTACAAGCAGGGACATGCCTTTTACGATAGGCGATTGCTTGTATTTGCGCAGGATTTTTAATAAATATATCAAAGCCACGGCTGAAGGGATGATCGTGCCTGCCAATGCGGCTAGAAATCCTGGCCAGCCATATACATCATATCCGACATATGCGGCTATTTTCGTGGCGATCGGTCCTGGGAGTGAATTTCCTAACGCAAGCATTTGTGAGAACTCGGCATTATCAAGCCAGCCATAACGGGCGACGATTTGATCATACATAAGCGGAATCGAGGCTGGACCTCCGCCGTAACCAAGAATATTGGCAATGAAAAACGCTAGAAAAACAGCAACTCCTATTGGGATAATAAGACCCATTAAGCGGATTCCTCCTTCCTACTAACCTTTTTATTTTTCAATCTTTCCTTTAATTTAAAATGGAACGCCCCATATAAAAGGAAAATCATAATGACGATACCCGGATGCAGGGAAATGACCTGCAGAAGCAAAAAGGAAATCGCAAAAAAGGTGATTCCGAGCACCTTTCCTAACCCTTTTACCGCCTTTTCGCCGAACTCATAAGCCATTTGACCAAGCATGACTGCAACAACCGGCATGACAGCAGCGATCATATTACTGATCATTGCTGAATTACTTAAAACATTAATGAATGCAATCAAGAAAACCATCGCAAAGCATGAAGGTAAAACGTGAGCGGCCACACTTACCAAGGCTCCCGGCCAGCCTTTTAATTTATAACCAAGATATGCTGCCATCTTAGTGGCAATAGGTCCTGGGAGTGTATTGGCAATGGCCAAAGTGTCCCCGAATTCATCATCGTCGAGCCAGTGATAACGGGAAACTGCTTCGTGGCGAATGAGCGGGATGACAGATGGCCCGCCGCCGAAACCTAAAATCCCCGTTCTCATCATCCCAACCGTCAATTCCGTATATGGATTTTTCAAGAACGATTCCTCCTTGTTTTAAAATTTAGGATTCATTTCCATGATTATGAATTAATGATAACAAAAATGATTTCGAATTGTATATTAAATAATGAAAATAATTACGTAATGAATTTATTAAAGGTATATTCCAATATAATAGTCTGCTGAAAATAAAAAAAAACATCTTTTTGTCTTAAAGAGGAATTTGGATTTCCTAAAAAAAACAAACAAGTTATAATACAATTATCATTATTTTTTTTAAAATTCAAACAATTATAAAAGGAGTGAATTTATGACCCAGTCGATAATAGGAACAAAAAGTATGGTCGTAAGCCCTCACTATTTAGCATCGATGGCAGGAAATAAAATTCTTGAAAAAGGGGGGAATGCTTTTGATGCGGCAGTGGCAGTCAGTGCCTGTTTGGGTGTAGTTTATCCACATATGACAGGACTTGGTGGAGATGCTTTCTGGCTTACGTATGAAAGGGAGGACGGGGAAATTCGTGCTTTCAATGGAAGCGGACGCTCAGGAAGCAATGTCAATCGTGATGCATATATAGGGGAAAAGCAGATTCCTTTTCGAGGGGTGAGAAGCGCAATTACAGTTCCTGGGATGGTAGACAGCTGGGATGAGATATTGGGAGAATGCGGGACACTTACTTTAGCTGAAGTTCTTGAGTCGGCGATCGAGTATGCTGAAAAGGGTTTTCCGATTACGAAAAATCAAGTGATGTATACGGAGAAAAATTGGGATTGGCTCTCGACGGCACCGATAACAGCTAAAATATATGCACCGGGTGGACATGTTCCGCAGGTAGGTGAACGGTTTGTTCAAAAAGATCTTGCTCGAAGCTTAGCGTTGATTGCTGATCAAGGCCGTGACGTGTTTTATAAGGGAGAACTTGCAAAAGCTATCGTATCCTTTTTAAAAGAGCAAGGGGGTCTGTTATCCGCAGTTGATTTCGCTGATCACCATGGCAATTGGGTAGAACCCATTTCAACTCAGTATCGAAATTATACGATTTATCAGGTTCCGCCAAATTCTCAGGGGTTCGTGGGGCTGATGGCGCTCAATATTCTTGAGAATTTCAACTTTGACAACATTGATCATGGTTCTGCTGAATACTATCATTTATTGGCAGAGGCTTTAAAAGCAGGTTTCCGCGATCGTAATGAAGTGCTTACAGACCCTGAATTCTTTAATATTCCGCTAGATAAGCTGCTAGATAAGCAATATGCAG
Source organism: Peribacillus sp. YIM B13472 (assembly GCF_042788005.1). NCBI lineage: Bacteria > Bacillati > Bacillota > Bacilli > Caryophanales > Bacillaceae > Peribacillus > Peribacillus sp. YIM B13472. The sequence goes on along the minus strand of NZ_JBHZPG010000018.1, from coordinate 20,188 downwards.
CGAAGCTAGCATCAGCCATTCAGACAAATGCCGCGAAAGTTACGAGTCCCTCAATGGGAAATGACACGGCATATGCTGCAGTGGTCGATAAAGATGGAAACTCGGTTTCCTTTATTCAAAGTCTTTATTTTGAGTTTGGATCGGGTGTCACTGCCGGTCAAACAGGGGTCATGTTACAAAATCGAGGATCGTTTTTTTCGCTTGATTCCAATCATGTCAACTCACTCGAACCTAACAAGCGCTCATTCCATACATTGATGCCGGCAATAGCCTGCAAAGATGGACAACCCAGCATTTTATATGGTACTCAGGGCGGGGAAGGACAGCCGCAAACACAGACTGCTATCATTACCAGGATGATAGATTACGGAATGGACCCACAAGCTGCAATCAATGAACCGAGATTCGTCTGGGGAAGAACCTGGGGTGAAGATAGCGAGTCGTTGAAAATAGAAAGCCGTGTTAAAAAGGATGCGGTAGATGAACTGAAAGAAAGGGGACATCATGTCGAAGTAGTGGAAGAATTCGATGGGGTGATGGGCCATGCACAAGCAATTCGGATTGATGAGCATAACTTCCTCAAAGGCGGGGTCGATCCGCGTGGGGACGGTGCGGCGGTTGGTTCTTGAAGATTTGTCATTCTTATTAAAGCAAAGGGGAATAATGCAAAGTAATTACAAATAAAAAAACAACTTTTCCCCAGTCCCCCTTTTTTAACACAAAAAGTACCCTATAGGCAGACTTTTTTAAAGTGACTGCTCTATAGGGTACATTTTAATATATAACTCTAATAAACTTTTTAATGTGTGTTATTCTTCCCGAATGACTAATAACACACCAATAAAAATTAATATTGTACCTATCCAAAAAGACAAGCCGATTTGTTCACCTAGTATTAACCAACCTAAAAAAGTACCCACTATAGGTTGTAAAAAGAAAAATAATCCACCACTTGATGCGGTAAGCATTTGCAGTCCGCGATTCCACAGTAAAAAGGCACATGCTGTGGAAATAACGCCCAAGTATAAAAGGCCGCCCCATATGGATGGATGCATGATTGCTTGAAAATCAAGCTCATCTAATCGACTAATCGTAATAGGTGTTAAAAAGACAATTGCCACAAGAACTGCATAGGTCGTTATAACAATTTGTGAATATTGCCCAGGTATACGTTTAATTAGAACAGACATAAGTGCCCAAGTTAATGCAGCAATAAGCAGTGATACGCCCCCAAGTTGGTGAGATGAGCCGATATGGGCATTTCCGACAATGATCCCGACACCGATCGTCGCTAAAATAACAGAAATTGATTTTCTAAAAGTGATCTTTTCTTTTAAAACGATACGTGCAAATATCACCATAAAGGCAGGTGTTGTTGAAGTAATGATGGCTCCCATTTGTGCAGTGGATAGTAGCGTACCGACTTCCTGGGTTACGATAGAAATTGTGTTTCCAACAAGTCCTATAATGAAAACCAAAAGCCAGTCTCGTTTTTCAATCCGCCAAGATTGTTTTGTTATAAAACCAATTGTCAGCAATGCTAAAATCGCAATTACATATCGCAATAATACTAATTCAAGTGGTGGAACAACGTCTACCACAACTTTTACCACAACGTACATCCCGCCCCAAATGCTAGCGGCGAGTGATAAATATAAAGAACCTAATATAGTGTTTTTCATTTAGTACCCTCCGTTTTAACTAAATATTCCCAGTCCCTAACGGAGATGCAATTTTCTACCGTTAAGGAAGAATAACTGCAGGTACATCATTTTCGAATAGCGGTGACCACAACATCAGCTTTCAGCTCTCTTTCAAAAATATTTACATTCAATGATTTTAGTTAATTATAAAGCTATTCCGAGCTGTTACTGATCATTCGATTCAATAATCAGTAAGTTATATTAAATATACAAGATTTTAGTTATTTATAAAACAACAAATAGTTTTAGGCACAGCGTACCGTTGGAAAAACAACTCCCTTGAAAATAAGGAGGGTTCCATTAAAAAAACCACTTTACATATTGAAGCCAATTTATCCGGCGGGATTGCAAAAGAGGGACCTCCCGGTTGACGTAGATGTAGAAACCACAACTAGAAACCCCACCAGTCGCTAATAGGAAAAGGTGGGGTTTTGTCAGGTATTTTAAGCTTTAGTATACTGTCTTGATTGACGAATAATCTTTGCTTTTATTTTAATGTAAGATTGAAAAATGGATTCTAGTTGGAATGAAAAGAGGGATTTATAGGGAAGGGTAACAAATGGTACAGTAATGATGTTAGTCAAATTGTCGGCAGCGGTAATGATGTAAGTAATAAAGCTGGAAAGAAAAAACGTGGATTAGGATTAAAGCCTCCCTTAAAGAGTTTAATTCTAATCCACCATTAAGTTGAATTTTTTAGTGCATGACCTTACCAGAAGCATCACAATCTGTTATATTTTCGTTCGATTTTCCTGAACTCATCTGAGAGTTCAAATAAGGTGTGTAATACTGCTGTTTGAATATATAGATTCATATAATTATCATTGCTCTTCTTTTGAAAAGATAAATCATGTTTTTCATTGATTTTCCGAGTTATACATTCATTAATTTCACTCCACATTTCTTTTGTACCTTCTTTAATTTTAGTCTCCATAATCTCCCACTCCTTTTTTATTAGTTTATCCAATCTATTACATTCTTATACTTATTTTTTGGCCCAGCTGGTAACTTTTTCATCTTAAAATTAATTTCTACTGTTCAAGTTATGATTCTTTGCGTAGAAAAGGAGAGAGAAGCGACTTAGGGTTAGTCCACAATTATTTTTTTGTAGATATTAATAACCTCTAATGGATGATGACTTCTCCTTATTTTTCGAGTTTGTTTTCAAACAGCAGGATACGGGGGAGTCACTATCGCATCTCTTCTCTAAAGTTTCTTTAATTGGGCCATATTCTGGAGTGATGTATTGTACAAATGACAGGAGTTTGGAATAATTAGCATAATGATATTAAAGAACATTTGAACCTTTATCGATTCAGCCCATGAATAGGAGATTGTTATGTTTAAAATTATGATTTAGGATTTAGATAAGTTTTTAGTTTGTAATACTTTTTTCAACGTAAATCTCCTCCTCATGTTACATACTATAAAATTCATCCCTTTCCCCACCATAGATGTAACAGGAAGTAAGATTACAATTTTGTCATATTACAATTTAAATAGGTAAAAAAAGTGAACAGTGAAAGTAATAAATGGAATTCACTAAATCAATTATGATTTTCAACAACTTAGTGGCAAAAAGCTGAATATAACCGAGTTCTTCTTCAGTAAGGGTCAGGATGGTTGCATAAGATCATAAGGTGCCGAGTGGTTTATTTTTTCAATTAAAGGGATTTGATGAAAGATAAGGAATAAAAACGAAATAATCTACAGAAAATACTTCTATTAACTACAAAATAGGAGTGTATATATGGAACAAACACTTTATGAAAAAGTTGGCGGAGAAGAAGCGATAGCAAAAGTTGTGGACTATTTTTACTCCGAGTTGGTTCTTAAGGATGATACAGTTAATCATTTTTTTGAAAAGACGGATATGGAAAAACAACGCCGTCATCAGACGAAATTTATTAGTTTTGCATTAGGTGGTCCAAAACAATACTCTGGACAATCCATGGCAAAAGCTCACCAAGGATTGAATCTGCAACCCGCCCATTTTGATGCCATTGTAAAACATCTTAACGATGCACTTGCTCACTTTGGAGTGAATGAAGGCGACATAGATACAGCTTTAACTAAAGTTGCTTCATTAAGAGATGATATCTTGTATAAATAATTGATATTTAGCTAAAAGGTATTTTGCTTCAGGAGCTGACTAGCAGCTCCTTTTTGTATGGAAACACAATAGTGATAAGGAAAAAGAAGATAATCCTTGGACAAGAAACCCAGCTAATTCTAATAGGAAGGTAGTTGGGTTTTAAAGTTAAATGTGTGCAAAGTATTTAATTACACGTTATTTCTTATTGTTGAATTAAAACAGCCGATAGTTTGTGAAGAATAATTAAACTCCCATGAAAATTAAAAAAGCTCAAAATCCAGAAAAAACCACAACAAAATAGACCCAGTAAAAACGCTTTTTAAAAAAAGGCTGAGCCTTATGAGTGATCTGATTGAGTTTTGTAAATCGTTAAACAAAAACTTCCAATCATTGCAAATTAAGTGAAGGCTAGCGCGACGACCAAAAAAGGATTAATCTCCCATGAGTGCTACCCATAAAGGGCGCGACAGTCGGTGGTACACCGTGGTCGTCGGAGTCAGACTAACGGATGGGCTCAAAGGCACCATAGTTCAACGACCTTCTTCGCCAGCCATTAAAACATTATCGACATAGAGACCAATTTTCATTCTCTGTGGTGAAGCGCTGATTTTTGCGCTTCATGGATGGCTAACGGGTGCGTTAGTTATTTAAGGATCACTAAAAATAATCAAGCTATTTACAAAAAATGTAAACTAAATCAATAGAAAAGAATCCATTTTGATCAATCTTTATTTCAAAGCTTTTTTTAACAGGTACTTTAGCACAATAAAGAAAAAAAGTCGATTCCTAACGGCAGGAAACGGCTTTTTTTGCTGGGATTTGCTTAGCGTACAAAATTCCGAAATGTTGGCAGTACCTCTTCTATACGTCTTTTTAGATGACAAAAAAACGACAAAACAAATGGAAAGTAACAGATCATTTTTATAAAAATCTATTTTTGTACCACAGCCGTCCGTTTTTGGTACACTTATTGTTTAGGGTGTAACTTTGACTGATAATTTGCGTTGGTTTTAAGCAAGTGATTTTGTGGAATCATTGTGGGCCTAGCATGTTTTCTTTGTACTTGTTCCTTTAAGGTTACCGCGTTCAGACAAACTTGCTGCCTTTTTATATGCCTATTATTTTTTGTACTTTACAAAGATACTACCTAATTGTACAATAAAAAAAGACCGAATGGTCTTATAAATTTCGTAAACTTTTTTCAAACGGAGGCAAATAGATTCATGGTTAATCGCAAGGGAGAACAGACTAAAGCCCTGATCTTAGAAAAAGCATCGAAACTTTTTAATAGCCAAGGATATAGGGCATCTTCTATATCCGACATCATGCACGAGACTGGTCTTCGAAAAGGAGGGATTTATAACCATTTCGAAAATAAAGAGGAAATAATGTTGAGCGCTTTTTCCTTTTCCATTGATGCGATGAGTCATTTTTTCTCTGAAGCAATGGCAGGCAAGCAAGGATGCATGGAACGTCTTCTTTCCATTATTTCCGTATTCGAGGGGATAGCTGAAAGAGAATTGTTTCCGGGAGGTTGCCCGATTATGAATGCTGCCATTGAGGCAGATGACGCAGACCTATTGCTTCAAGAAAAAGTCCGTGAAGCAATGGATGGTTTGCTCGGAATGGTTCGTAATCTTGTTCAAGAAGGCATAAAGAAGGGTGAGGTTAAACAAGGAGTGGATCCCGAGTTTGTGGCGACCGTGTTTATCTCCACGCTGGAGGGGGCGCTAGCACTTAGCAAACTTTACAAGAACCAAGAGTACATGAAAAGAGCTGTGCATCATCTTAGATCGTTTCTTGCTCAGAACTGTGCCTAACAGTCTAAAAAGAAGCCGGAGATGGCTTTTTTTTCACTCTAAAAAAGACCGAACGGTCTCATTAACTATCTATAATACTTAGAAGGCGATACTACGAAATCTGACAAGGATGCTGTCATAGTGGATGTCGTCTGATCATCGATGGGCAAGAAGAAAGAAACTATAAGTCTTGATCGGTTCCGATAGGCTTTCCGTACAAGTTCTGTGAGCCTTGGTAGAAAGCTTCACGACGGCGTACTTTGAGATGCTACTGATACAGCGATGAGAATAGCCTACACATCTACCCTCAGCGAAGGGGAGACATTCACAACGCTAGAACTAAAATCAATTTTACGAAGTCTGTATGGAATGCACGACTTCGAATGATTGGACAGGCCATCAAACAGGTTAGTACTGACGGATGGGCGTTAAATTGAACGACTAAGGAGTTGAGTGCTATGAAAAAGGTGACAATAAATGATCATCCTACCGTAAAACAATATTACAAGAAAAAGGAAATTATGCAGGGAACCGAAGGCAGGCGCATAGATACACAATGGTTGCGAAAATTATGTCTACATGCAGGAGCTGACGATGTTGGATTCGTCTCTATTGACCGAAACGAACTTGAGGACCAACGAAAAGAAATTTTTAATCTGTTTCCTGAAGCCAGGACGCTTATTAGTTTCGTCTGTAAAATGAACCGCGAGCCCTTGCGTTCGACAGCTCGATCCATTGCAAATACGGAATTTCATCATGTTGTCGATAACGTAACGCATATCGGACATGAAATCGTGAAAGAGCTTGAAGAGCAAGGGATCAAAGCATTGAATCCGCCAGCAGGATTCCCGATGGAGCAGGAAAGTACCGGAAAAGCATGGGTCATCTCACATAAACCAATTGCGGTTGCGGCTGGACTCGGACAAATCGGCATCCATAGAAATGTCATTCATCCCAAGTTCGGCAACTTTATTTTGTTAGGTACGATCCTTACAAATGCAGATATGACTTCGGAAAGTCAGCCCATTGATTATAATCCGTGTTTGGAGTGCAAATTGTGCGTAGCTGCCTGCCCGGTAGGAGCCATTGGCGCTGATGGTCATTTTAATTTCTCCGCCTGTTATACCCACAACTATAGAGAATTTTCCGGTGGCTTCACCGATTGGGTGAAGAATATTACCGACAGCAAAAATTCTAAAGCATACAGGGACAAAGTAAATGATGCAGAAACAGCATCTATGTGGCAGAGTCTTTCTTTTGGAGCTAACTATAAAGCGGCCTACTGTTTGTCCGTTTGTCCTGCTGGAGAAGATGTAATTGGTGAATTTCTTGACGATCGTAAGAAATTTTTGAAGGACGTTGTCAAACCACTGCAAGATAAAAGCGAAATGGTGTATGTAGTGCCGAATTCCGACGCTGAGGATCATGTCAAAAAGCGTTTTCCCCATAAACAAGTTCGGCCGGTGAGCAACGGCTTACAATCGAAATCAATCCGGGCGTTTTTGCAAGTGCTTCCTCATATGTTTCAAAGAAATCAAGCAAAAGATTTAGCTGCTACCTATCATTTTACATTTACTGGAGAAGAAGATGCTCAAGCAACGGTTATCATTAAGAACAAGACCCTTACTGTGGAAAAGGGACATATCGGGGATGCAGATTTCCAACTTATTGCAGACAGTCAAACATGGATTCGGCTGATGGCCAAAGAAACAGGGATATTATCAGCCGTCATGTCAGGTAAAATTCGCACAAAAGGCCAGTTAAAGCTGTTCAAGGCTTTCAGCAAGTGCTTTCCGTCATAAAAAATGAGAAGATTTTAAAGAAATATGCTTTTTAATTTTCTTCATCATTAGTAAATTAACTTAAATGTTTAGGAGGTAAAATCAATGAGTACAGCTATTGAGAATGAAGTCATTTATAAAGCAAAGCTTGCAAAAGAAGCAAGTTTAGAAATGCAAAATAAAACAACTGAAGAAAAAAATACAGCACTATTAGCAATTGCAGAGCAATTACTAATAGATCAAGCGTTTATACTAAAAGAAAATGCAAAAGACATTGAATATGGTCATAAATTAGGGTTATCTGAGTCGCCGGTAAGATGGTTAGGTACGCAATCAAGGGTTTGAAAAAGGATCGCTTTGAGATCCTGCCGGGCCAGAGCACTGCGCTGAAGTTCATGAGTCGTGTTGCACCTCAGTTTATATTAAATCAGATAAGCAAAACTGTTGACAATATGCTGACTCAAACCAAGAGTTAACTATACGGAACAGTGGTACATTAAACACTTTGCGTTTAAAAAATATCCAATTCTATCTCTAAAATAATGGAGGTAACAGGATTAAAAAAAGGAAGAATATATAGACATTTAGATAGTAAGGACGAATTGGCCAAAGCTTCGTTTTCATACTTTTTAATCACTCTAAAAGAAAATTATTTACAAGCTATCAAATCCAAGGAAACAGCAAACGAACAATTTCAGGCTTTTGCTTCTATTTTTATGACTTTGAACAACAATGATATCTTAGTGGGTGGCTGTCCCTTAATGAATGCAGCTATTGAAGTAGATGATTCAGAAATTTTGATTGAAGATGCATTTAAGGAAGGTTTGATGGCTTAATAAAGATGATCAAGAATTTGATTGAATTTGGTCAGGGTCAAAATGAAATTAACATGAATGTTGATTCTGAACAGATGACTGTATTCATTCTCTCTTCCATGGAGGGTGCATTGGCCCTCAGCAGATTTTATAAGGATAAGCGATATTTAGACATGGTCATCATGCAGATAAATGCTATTCTTTTCTAATTCTATTTTTTATTCTTTTTTTTGAACAAAAAAGAGACCGATTGGTTTTTTATTCAGGGGGGATTTATATTCTAGCACATAAAAAATGGTCTATGTGGTCACAACTTATTGCGGGTTTCTTGTTGGTTATTTCGACTACTGGCTTTGCAAGATTGGCTTATGGTGTGTTAATGCCTTTTATGCAAGCCGACTTAAATATAAACTACACACAGGCAGGATTATTAGCAACAACGATCTCGCTTGGCTTTCTTGCAATATCCCCCTTAGCTGGGTTATTAGCACTCAAGTTTGGAATGAAACAAGTCATTATGGCAGGTGGCTTTCTCGTCACAGTTAGCTTCCTTTTTCTTTCATTCTCGAACTCCTTTTATCTATACATGCTTATTATGTTTTTTTGCGGGGCAGGAAGTGCTTTAGCCTTTTCCCCCATAATGTCTTTACTAGTCATCCAATTCCAAAAGAAAAAGGGATTAGTACTCGGTGTCTTATTAAGTGGGGTGGGTTCAGGAATGCTTCTTAGTGGTCTCATGACCACCTATTTGATTAGGTATTTTCCTGTATGGGAATGGAGAGCTATTTGGATAATTTTTTCCATCACCTCTATTTTATTCACACTACTCTCATGGATCGTATTGAAAGAACCAGGAAAGAGTGTGACTAACAAAGATGATAGTAATCAAGGAGTCGCTCACGCTTACAAAAACCGAAAAATCCTTAGGGTAGGTATTATTTACTTTTTAATTGGATTGGCTTATCTTATCCCAATCCTTTTCCAAACATCATTTATGATACACTCTGGGATCAGCGAAAGAGTGGCCGGTAGTTTATTTTCAATTTCTGGATTATTTACAATTATTGGAGGTCCGATTTGGGGAATCGTTTCAGATAAAGTAGGGAGAAAAAAATCTTTACTCGTTGCTTTGGCTTTTTGTGTTATGGGAGGTATTATTCCAGTCGTCGATGATCACATAATAAGTTTTATGGCTTCGGCAATTTTATTTGGTTTTTCCATTGGAGGTCTCATGGTTCTTGTCCAAGCGATGGCAGTAGAACGCTCTCTTCCTTATCTAGTACCAGCCGTTTTGGGCTTCATAACCATTTTCTTTGCAACTGGTCAATTATTAGGACCCTTTCTTGCAGGATCAATTATTGAGCATTTAGGGGGAGTTCGAGAGGCATATATCTTTGCCATATTCATATTTTTTACTGCCCTTATACTCACTTGTTTTGTAAGTGAAAAGGAGAAAGTTGTATTGGAAACATAAAACACAAACAACGTAAAGGGGAATGGATGATGGAGAATACGATTAAACTAAATGCGCACAAGGAAATTTCAGTCCCACCTATTAAACTTTCTAAGTGATCCATTATCCACACCTTCTAAAATATAAAATTTACTTTTAAAAGTATTTTTCAACGATGCAGGTAAAGATATCTTATTTTAACTTTGCCACTGAAAATGATGACGGGTGAAATACCTGAATCTCCAGCTGCACAAGTACTTGGTTTTAAGGTGGTAGATGTTGAAGAAGGTAAGTTGTTATTGAAATGGAAGCTTCTGAAAGATTGCATAATCTAATGGGCACGCTACATGATGGGTTACTTTGTGATATGGCTGATGAGTGTGATGGGATATGCTTTTGCAAACTTGCACCAAATGAAATGAAGGATGCATCAAGTACGATTTCAAACATTGGTTCAGCTGGCGGACAATGGTTTACACCTGTTATTAACCATCCTGAAGTAGCTATTCTTGGGGTTGGCCGTATTGCTGAAAAACCAATTGTTCGAGAGGGTGAAAAAATTGTAAGCTTCGACCCCAGAATGATCGACGGAGCTACAGCGCAGAATGCAATGAATTATATTAAGCGATTATTAAACGACCCAAAACAATTGTTAATGGAGGCGTAAGTAAATGGTTGTCGGAGATTTCCCAATTGAAACAGATACTATAGTCATCGGTGCAGGTCCTGGGGGTTATGTAGCAGCAATTCGTGCTGCCCAGCTGGGACAAAAAGTAACAATTGTTGAAAAGGAATATTTGGGCGGTGTATGTTGTAATGTCGGCTGTATTCCTTCAAAGGCATTAATTGCCACTGGTCACCGCTATGAAACAGCTAAGCATTCGGATGCATATGGGATTACAGCAGAGAATGTAAAGGTTGATTTTTCAAAGGTACAAGAGTGGAAAGATAGTGTAGTGAAAAAGTTAACTGGCGGTGTCGAAGGACTATTAAAAGGAAATAAAGTTGAGATTGTACGTGGTGAAGCATTCTTTGTAGACAGTAATTCATTACGCGTAATAGGCGAAAAAAATGCTCAAACATACACCTTTAAAAATGCAATTATTGCAACAGGATCGCGTTCAATTGAGTTGCCTACATTTAAATATTCAAAACGCGTTCTAAATTCGACTGGTGCCCTCAGCTTAAATGAAATTCCTGAAAAAATCGTTGTTATTGGCGGCGGTGTTATCGGAATCGAACTTGGCGGTGCCTATGCAAACTTTGGTACCCAAGTAACGATTTTAGAGGGTGCAGATGAAATTTTAGGTGTAGGTTTTGAAAAACAAATGTCAGCCGTTGTTAAGAAGAGTATGAAGAAAAAAGGTGTAGAATTTTATACCAAAGCAATGGCAAAAGGTGTAGAAGAAACAGAAAATGGCGTCACTGTAACCTTTGAGGTAAAAGGCGAAGAAAAGAAAATAGACGCTGATTATGTGTTTGTAATGGTCGGACGCCGCCCGAATACGGATGAAATAGGTCTTGAAAAAGCCGGCGTAAAAATGACAGACCGTGGACTTATTGAAATCGATAAGCAATGCCGCACGAATGTTCCTAATATTTATGCAATCGGTGATGTTGTTCCAGGTCCACAATTAGCACATAAGGCATTCTATGAAGCAAAAATTGCTGCTGAAGCGATTGCCGGACATCCATCTGAAATTGATTATATAGGCATTCCAGCAGTCGTATTTTCAGACCCTGAGCTTGCAACTGTAGGTTATACTGAACAACAAGCAAAAGATGAAGGTATTGAAGTAGTAGCTGCGAAATTCCCATATGCGGGAAATGGACGTGCCTTGTCACTTGACAGCACAGAGGGGTTCGTTAAGCTTGTAACTCGTAAAGAAGATGGACTTGTTATCGGGGCGCAAGTTGCCGGAGCAAATGCATCAGATCTCATTTCGGAGTTAGGTTTAGCTGTTGAAACAGGATTGACTGCAGAAGACATCGCTATGACAATCCATGCCCATCCAACACTTGGAGAAATGACAATGGAAGCTGCCGAAGTGGCACTTGGAACCCCAATTCATATCATTAATAATTGATTGGATTCTGTACCGAACCAATCAATTCAAGCGAAGTAAACTATGCAATCTTTACTCCAGAATTGCGCCGTTTCTTGAATAACTAAAATATGGTCTCAGTCGTAAAATCACTTTATTCTTATTAAGTTAACGGGAGTTCAATAAGAACTCCCAACCATTACTTGTTATACGCATTTTGAGTAATAAGTTGCTTATTGCTTTCATCAGCATGAATAAGTTCTAAAAAGTTAGAAATTAATGTTTTGATCGAGCTTAAAGCAAGTTAGATCTAACAGTTTGGTTTCCCTATCCAAATGAGAATATTCATTCTTTAATTGTCTAAAGAATTTATTGTGGGAGGGATGAATGATATAAAATTGTTGTGCTCCAAGTGCGCCAAATGATTCTCAATCCTTCTCAGAATAAGAGATAATACGTTCTAAGGTGGGAGTAGCCGTACGATCCGCCGGTGCAGCGCCTGTATATGAAGGAAGTCCTGGTTACGGCAAGCATCTAGACCGTGATGGCGATGGAATTGGTTGTGATAAGTAAGGTAAGTCTGAGAGGACTAGTAGATAGTCCTCTTTCTTTTATTAAAAGGCTCTGTTAAAGATTAGTGTTGATTTTCTTATTAAACTAACGGGGCAGTTTAGTTCAAGAGTGCTGTTTGATCTTTGTTCAACAATTGGGCCATATAATTGAACAACAACTTTAAAGGAATCTGGATATTCTGTATAAGAATATTTGAGATTCTGAAAAATTGAACTTAAATTATGGGGTCAGTTGAATATACAAAAAAGTCGGTCCCTTTCATATAGGAGCTGACTTTTTTTAGTCTCAAATAGATGGGTTATTTCGAACTAGTAAAAAATAATTAAAACTGGTAAAAAATAGAATGTAATGTTGACATTACATTTTAAACTGTATATTATTTGATTATGTAATGTATACGTTACATTTTAGGAAGGATGTAATTCATGAAGCATGGGGTACGAAATTCAGTCAAAGAATTTAGAAAAGAAAAGGGCATAACACAGGACCAATTAGCTGAAAGTATCTCTGTTACAAGACAAACGATTATAGCGATTGAAAAACAACGATATGAACCATCTATTGGTACTGCTCTTAAATTAGCAACTGTTTTAGAATGTTCGCTTGAAAAATTATTTTGGATAGAAGGAGAAGAATAAATTGAATGTATCGTATCGAACAAATTTTATTTTGCGTATGGGGATTCCATTGTTTTTGTTTATTAGTTATTTCTTCATTTCACATTCTAAATTAACATTAATCATTGCTGTTTTAGCAACAATTCAAGTGATTGCATTTGGTTTAGATATTCATAGAAAAGGTAATTGGAATAAAATCAATCTTCAGCATGACCAACGTACACGGTATAATACCTTATTTGCAGGAAATCTCAACTATTGGTTTACCATTCTCGTTTTATCTATTGGCACATTATTAATTCAAAACTCCATAATCTCGATCACATATCCGAAGTTGATTGGGTACCTGATCTTAATTAGTTTAATTTTAAGATGGATGATACCAGATTACTTAAATAATCAAGCAGAATCCGAGGATTAAAAATGAAAAAAGTCTATTTAAAAGAATTTGAGATTTACAAGAAGAGTTATCAAAAAAGTTTTTGGTGGACATTTATTTTTTCAATTATTATTTTGATCGTGTGTTTCACATTGTCTTTTTTTATGGCTGATTTCTTCATAAAACAAACAGAAGCAATTGCTGAAAGTATGGCTAACGATATAGCTGAAATACGCGGTAAAGAAATAAGTGAACTATCGGATATACAAACCTTCCTAGTGATTTTTTGGAACAATATCAAAGTAGGTGCAATTACAGTCTTATTAGGAATAATCCCTTTATATCGATTGCCATCCTTTTTTATGGTTTTACAATTTATTGTGATTGGTGTGGTATTTGGTGGATTATCTGCAATGGGACACAGTGTGTTAAACGCATTTGTTTTTAGTTTTTTACCCCATGCCATCATTGAACTTACTGCATTTGTTTACAGCGTAGCAATAGGCAGCTTTATTAATCGAAATATCTTAACGAAAATATTCTTTCGTAAAAAGAAAGATTCTGAACCAATAGGGAAACTATTAAAGCAATCTTTAAGAAGTTACATATTCGTTGTCATTCCATTATTGTTCATAGCAGCTTTTATAGAAGCGTTTATTACTTCTCGATTATCAGAAACTTTTTTATGATAAATAGTCAAATATATTTTAAATGGTAACTATCGAAAGCGTGGATCTAAGAAGAATTAACGCTTTATTTTTTTTACTTATTTTACTAACGGTACAGGTTAGTTTATTAAGCTTAGTGTATTCGTACTGTGACATAGTAAAATAACAGTAACTGATGTTTCTGTTTCTTTTTTTTTTGAAATTTGTAAAATTATAAATAGGGATAGTCTAATCACTATCCCTAACATTACATATGATTTCGATTAACGAGTTCTTCCGCCTAATTGTTGTTCAGCCATTTGCACTAAACGTTTTGTAATTTCTCCACCAACAGATCCGTTTGCACGAGATGTTGTATCAGCGCCAAGTGTAACACCGAATTCACTAGAGATTTCGTATTTCATTTGTTCTAGAGCTTGCTCTGCACCATTAACTACTAATTGATTACTGTTGTTATTTCTAGCCATGTTGTCAGCTCCTATGAATGTAATGTGTTGCTAGTCATAGGTTTTGATATTGTTAAGAGTTATATACATAGAATTTTAAAATAAATTAAGACAGTGATTAAGTGAAATTAAAACTCATCTGTAGCTCTAGAAAGGAAGAGCACAGGAAAACATTGATGCCACCGGGTCGCAAGGTAAGGGTTTCAGAAGTTCCGAAAAGCAAATAATCTGAGGCAGAGGCTTTCTCCTCCTATTGCACAGTTTGTGTCAACTATACAATAAGGCAGGTTGCTGAGGTTGCCATTTTCTTATGGCACTAACGGGGCAGGTTAGTTCAACAACAAAGGGAAGTTTCCTTGAATGGAACCGTTATTCTATTTACTTAGATTTTAATGATGAACCTTATTAATTCCTTTTTGGAATAAAGAACAATAAAATTTTAAATGGTAAAATGAATTTATTGAAAATTGCAATAAACACAGGGGAGGGGAATCACGTTTGGATACAAAAATGGCTCGAAATCGTGCTGAATTATCTGGAAAGTTAACAAATGTATTAGACTCCAGAACGTTAACAAACTCACACAAAAGGCTTGCAGAAATTATTACGGAAGGCATGGCAATTCTTGATATTGGATGTGGTACAGGGGCAATTACTAGAGGCATAGCAGAAGCTGTGGGTCCAAATGGACGTGTAGTAGGAATTGACAGTAATCCAACCTTAATTCAAAAAGCACGTCAATCATATGGCGAAATACCAGGATTATCATTTGAAACAGGTGACATTTATAATCTTCCTTATGAACAAAAATTTGACATTGTTACCTGTTCACGGGTATTAATATGGTTATCCGACCCATTAAAAGGATTGAAAATGATGACATCTGCTGCAAAAATTGGAGGTCGCATTTTAATTGCGGATTATAACCATGAAAAGATATCATGGAATCCCCTGCCACCTTCAAGTATGCTCAACTTTTATGCTGCCTATTTGAAATGGCGTACGGACGCAGGTATGGATAATACAATTGCCGATAACCTTCCTGGGCTTTTTCGAAAAGTTGGTATAGAAGATATTACTATAACCCCCCTTCATGAGGTAACAAATAGAAGGGACCCTGATTTTCAAACTCGCATTGGGATATGGGCTGATACTGCATCAAGCAGAGGAGTTCAAATGGCGAGAGACGGTTTTATTTGTGAACAGGATTATGTGAGTGCTGAAAACGATTATCGTGAATGGATGATGCGTGAGGCTGAATCTTTAACGATGTATATGGTAGCAGTTGAAGGTGTAAGGGTCTGTTAAAGCCCCACTCAAAATTTAGCCACTAATAATGCTTATACTATGTTGTTAATGAACTAACGGGTGCTTTAGCTTAGGATCGGAGCTGTCTTTAAAAGGCAGCTTTTTCTTTATGCAACTATCGGGGCAGGATAGTTCAATAAGACGACTGGGAAATGAAGTATAATTTAAATAGTCAAATTAAGAAATGAGTGATAATGAAGTGGATTTTAATGAATTGATACAAGAGAAAGGATATATTTGAAAAAAATAATAGAAACCAAAGAAAATTCATTACGATTGCTTATTAATAGAAGCACGTTCAACATCGATTTACCTATGGTGCAATTAGAATTTGAATCATATATTTCATATTCTGTTATTGATGAATGTTTTTCATATTCTATAGATAACTCTGAAATATCAAAGGTAGAGCTATTTCGGATATATACCAAGTCAAGGTATTTGGATTTTATAAAAATAGCCACGTGTAGATTACAAATAAAGTTATACCGTTCACAAAAAAGATGTACCGTTTGCAATAAAGTTATACCGTTTCCCCTTTGGTTATGATTAGCCAAAGGGGTGTTTTTATGATTAATATGGGAAAATAATATTTGACGCTGAAAAGTTGGGTTCAGGAACTGTTAAGTGAAAATAGAGTTGTTCCGTTAAAGGGCCAGATTGTGGAGGAGTTCTTCTAAGGAAATTGAATAAAGTTTATGTAACTATTACTTGGTAAGTTAAACTATTAATAGTTGATTACTTTCGTAGTTTTAGAAATTAAAGGAGCTGAAGAGATGAAAAATATTAATGAATTAAATTACTCAACAGTTAGAATTACTTCGAGACTTAAAAACGGTGTTAGTACGGGAACTGGATTCATCGTTAGATATGCTGAACAGTTTAGAGATGGACAATATCTAAACGTCCCATCAATTGTAACAAATAAACATGTAATTGATGGAGCTGTCGATATTACTGTAAGATTCCATACAGCTAATATAATTAATGGCAAGAAAACAAATTCACAATGTGAATTTGTAGTTTCTACTGATGAATTTTTTATGCATCCTGATGAAGATGTAGATTTGTGTGCAATGCCAATAGCTAGTTTATATAAAATGACAGAAAAGGACAATATAAAACCTTATTATTATGGTATCAGTCTTAAACAGATACCACATGATGACAAGCTAAATAGTTTTCTTCCAACTGAAGATATAATAGTTGTTGGTTATCCTGGGATGAACTAAATAATTATCCCATTTTTAGAAAAGGCACATTAGCTACAGCTCCTGGTATTAATTATAAAGGAAAGAAAGAATTTCTAATTGATTGTGCTATTTACCCTGGGTCAAGTGGTTCACCTGTACTTTCTGTTAAAAAACTAATACATAAGGAAACATTTGAACCATTTCATACTGTGGAACTGCTAGGTGTAGTGTATGCTACATATCAACATGCAGCACAAGGCGGTTTAACTATTAAAAATATACCTACAAATGTTAATACTCCAGTTCCTAACCATTTAGGGCTAGTCCTAAATAGTACGAGGGTTCATGAACTAAATAAGATAATTAGTGATTATTTTGCAGATACTCCTGTTGAGGAAATACATGATGCTATTGGAAAAGGCAAGGGGAATAGATAATTAGAAATGAATTATTAAAATTGTATTAGTGCAAGGCCTAGTAATTATAGAAAATGAATTAGGTCGTAAGCAAATTATATTTTTGTTCAACAATCGGGCGCATTTCTGGAATAAGAATTGCGCTCTTTCTTAATGCATAGGGCCATTTTGTTTGAAATTTAGGAGTGAAGAAATGAATAATTTTTTTACAGCATTAACTTATGTAAATAAAATGATTTATGAGTCGAATCACTTAACTGTAAAGTCAGTTCAAGAAGAGAAGCAAAATTCTAAGTATGGTGCTGGTACATTTCAATTATCTTCTAAAACAGTTCGATTCAGAGTTGCGAATATAACCCCTACCAAAGTAGGGCAGTTTGTTGCATTTTGGGAAAAAGACGAAAATAATAAAAATCAACCCTACTTATATGAGGAAGCCCCTGATTTATTAGTTATAACTACCTTTAAAAATGAAAATGAGTTTGGTCAATTTATTTTCCCAAAAGAAATTCTTTTAAAACAGAACATTCTTAGGTCTACTTCAACAAAGGGCAAAATGGCACTAAGAGTTTATCCTAGCTGGGATAGTCCGAGTAGTAATCAATCGATGAAAACTCAAAAATGGCAGTTACCCTATTTTGTTGACATGTGTAATCCGAATAAATTACCCTTAGAAAAAATATTAGAACTCTATTCTTTTTAATCCTCTGCAATCGGGCGCGATTGTTGTATAAAATAGGTGGGAAAATGATCAAACTTTTTTATAAAGCTACAGTATTAAATATAGGGTTTTTCTTTTCCCCCTAAATCCCAGCTGCATTATTCGAGTTGCAATTTGAAACTGTACAAGCCTTTATTGAAATTTAATACTGCACACTTCGAACAAATTATCTACTGTAATAAAGTTAATCTTGGAATATACTATTATCAATAGGTTAACAATGTTAATCTATGTTAAATTCCGAGATTTTTAGAATGAACAGTATGAAACTACTATAGGAGAGTCCTAAAATGAAAAAGAAAATGAACTATTTTATCTTACTTTTAACGACCATCTTTATGGTTGGTTGTACCAACGTAGAAGATGCATCCGTTACAGATGGAGAAACAGATCCACAAGAAGTAACCACAGTGGAAACAAATAAAAATAGCGAAAAAGAAGAAACTATCACTACGGTTGTTGATGAACCAGTAGTAGAGGAAACACCAACCCAACCAAAAAATGAACTCTTCTCAGGATACAAACTTACTGAAGTTGATGGTGGTGATTTGTCTGGATATCGTGAACCTAACGTCGTCGTTGACATTGGTTATGGGGACCGTGAATATTGGGCATTTACTAATGAATACGGGCAACTAGTACGTGTCATTGCTGACGAAATCATTATACAAGATGACAGTAATGAACCTGTATTATCGTCTGGCAGATACTATTCTGATGAGGCAAAGGTTCCTGGTGTCGAAAGTGACGTTTTAGATGAAGGACATATCATTGCTGATTCTCTCGGAGGGGTATCGAATGCTTATAATATTGCCCCACAAGATAGTACGCTTAACCGACATGGTGATCAAGCTTATATGGAAGACGTGATCCGTAACGCAGGTGGAGCTACTAATTTTGAAGCAATTATCACATATCCGAATACGGAAACGCAGATTCCTTCAAGTTATCAGTATACCTATACTTTAATGGGTAGAGAAATCGTTGATACATTTGACAATGTGAACCCTGATGAAGTAAACTCATCACTCGGTTTAACAGGCAGTGAGCCTTCTGATTCAACTAGTTCAAACACAAACGGTGATATTTCTAGTGTTGATACTAACGGTAATGGACAGGTGACGATTAAAGAAGCAAAAGCAGCAGGTTTTAGTATGCCAATAACGAGTGATCATTGGTTATACCCATATATGCAAGATAATGATAAGGACGGTATGGTAGGTGAGTAAGCCCCTAGAACTTTGAGGCAAAATAAATGAACGAAAGAACTGTTTCCTCGTTGGACGATTTATAACAAGTTGCAAACGGATGACTTTAGTTTAATAACAATCTTCAACTATCGGGCGCTTTAATGGAGGAAAGACCATAGTAATATAATCAAACTTTTTTATAAAAGGGTGATTCAATTGAATATAGAAAAAGCGTGTTTTGATCAATCTTTTTTTCAAAACACGCTTTTTCTCTTGCTCTTTTATCAAGGTTTATAGGGTTAATTTAATCAAACTTTATTTTAAAGCTACACCACGAATGAACGAGAAGATGTATATCCCTCTGAAAATTACATCCATTATCAGTTTCCCTGCTTAAATCACACGATTGATGTTATTTCTTGTGAAGAACCAAAAGTAACCGTGGTAACAGGTTAAACTAACAACCTATTTGAATCCTTTTCTTGTTGAACTAACGGGTGCTTTAATTGAAGAAGACGGGAAACCTCAATAAATGAAGATTCCCCTAATTACTATATAAAAATCAACATTTAATTTAACAGAGCCTATTTGAAATAAAGAAGGGGGAATTTATATGACAATTAAGGATTCGTACAACTTGTTTTTTGAATATATTAATTAAAAGCAAATAAGTACAATTGAAAACCTAATTAAGGAAATGGTCAAAAAATATATAAATCGAAGTTTTGGAAATAATAATTCTTGTGTTATGAGCTATGTTTTCGCATTCCTTTGGTAAAATGTAAGTGAAGATTTCTTATCTATTAAGTCAAAAAGGGGCTGATAAAATGGGGTTGTTAAGCAAATTTTTTGGAAGTAAAAAGCAAGAAAAACAGAATGATAATCAGAAAGATTGGATTTGAGTCAATATTTTGGACACTAAAAAGTTAAATCTTAAGCTGTATTCCTAATTCGATCTTCAATGGCCTGTGGTGTTTGATAGCCTA
>NZ_JBHZPG010000017.1:0-103478 GCF_042788005.1 Peribacillus sp. YIM B13472 | reverse complement strand
TTCCGCAGTAGCTCAGTGGTAGAGCATTCGGCTGTTAACCGAACGGTCGTAGGTTCGAGTCCTACCTGCGGAGCCATTATTGGAGAGCTGTCCGAGTGGCCGAAGGAGCACGATTGGAAATCGTGTAGACGGGTAACCCTGTCTCAAGGGTTCAAATCCCTTGCTCTCCGCCATTTATACCTGGCCCGTTGGTCAAGCGGTTAAGACACCGCCCTTTCACGGCGGTAACACGGGTTCGAATCCCGTACGGGTCACCATTTAGACAACATATTGGAGGATTAGCTCAGCTGGGAGAGCATCTGCCTTACAAGCAGAGGGTCGGCGGTTCGATCCCGTCATCCTCCACCATTATTCAATAAGATCAGGTTGTTTCTGCATTGAAACGTTCAACACGAAAATCTGATGCATCATAGCAACATTATTAACGTCGCGGGGTGGAGCAGTCCGGTAGCTCGTCGGGCTCATAACCCGAAGGTCGCAGGTTCAAATCCTGTCCCCGCAATCTATGGTCCCGTGGTGTAGCGGTTAACATGCCTGCCTGTCACGCAGGAGATCGCGGGTTCGATTCCCGTCGGGACCGCCATTTTTATTGCTTGGCTCAGTAGCTCAGTCGGTAGAGCAAAGGACTGAAAATCCTTGTGTCGGCGGTTCGATTCCGTCCTGAGCCACCATAGTAGTGCCGGTGTAGCTCAACTGGTAGAGCAACTGACTTGTAATCAGTAGGTTGGGGGTTCAAGTCCTCTTGCCGGCACCATGTTTCATCCATATGCGGAGGGGTAGCGAAGTGGCTAAACGCGGCGGACTGTAAATCCGCTCCTTCGGGTTCGGCAGTTCGAATCTGCCCCCCTCCACCATCTTTTTTTACAGGGGTATAGTTTAAAGGTAGAACAGAGGTCTCCAAAACCTCCAGTGTGGGTTCGAGTCCTACTACCCCTGCCAATTTCAATCTTATAATGGCGGTTGTGGCGAAGTGGTTAACGCACCTGATTGTGGTTCAGGCATTCGTGGGTTCGATTCCCATCAGTCGCCCCATTTTTTAATAAATCATGGTATAATGAATACAACGTTAATGGGCTATAGCCAAGCGGTAAGGCAACGGATTTTGATTCCGTCATGCGAAGGTTCGATCCCTTCTAGCCCAGCCATATGCGAAAGTAGTTCAGTGGTAGAATACAACCTTGCCAAGGTTGGGGTCGCGGGTTCGAATCCCGTCTTTCGCTCCAAAAACGTTGGCGGCATAGCCAAGCGGTAAGGCAGAGGTCTGCAAAACCTTTACCACCGGTTCGATTCCGGTTGCCGCCTCCAACATACATGCCGGTGTGGCGGAATTGGCAGACGCGCACGACTCAAAATCGTGTTCCTCTGGAGTGCCGGTTCGACCCCGGCCACCGGTATCATGAAAGCTAGTAGAATCAAGATCTCAACGATTATGTTGAGGTCTTTTTTCTTTGTCTTTAACACGACAAAAATAACTAAGAATCGTGTGCTGCGAATCGTATGCCTTGAATTAGACAGGAGGAGAGTATGGCAAGACGTGGTGACCTTACAAAGGATGAATTAAAAATCATTAAAAAGAAAATAACAGATGAAGAAGCATTTGAAAACTTCTTTAGAGATTGTTATTTAAGAAATCTACGGCCAGCTACAATTGATTATTATAAAAATGAATTTCATGCTGCAAAGAAGTTTATTAATAAGACACTGGTTGAATGTGAACAGCAAGATATAGAAAATCTGATTATAGAAAGCAAAAAGTTAATAAAAGTAACTACTATAAATACTCGGTTACGTGCTCTCCGTTCATTTTACAATTATCTTGATAAAAATAACCTAATTGATAAAAACCCGATGAAAAACATCAAGTTGTTAAGAGACAGATTGAAAACAATAGAAACTTTAGATAGTAAAGAATTAGAGTTGCTGCTAAAAACAATACGAAAACAAAAAACGTTTGTAGGATTTAGGGATGAAGTAATTTTACTTGTATTTTTAGATACTGGAGTGCGATTGTCTGAATTGGTTGGGATTGAGGTGGAGGATGTCAGAGAAAATAAAATTATCATAAGGAAGACTAAAAATTTATTTGAAAGAACTGTTTATTTGTCTGATGCAACCCAAGAGCAAGTAAAAAGATATTTTTCAATAAGGGGTAATTTAGAAACTCAGAAATTATTTATCAACCAAGATAACAAAGAATTGAACTCTCATAGTATACAAACACGATTCACAAAGTATGGAAAGGAAGCTAAAATCGATAAAAGAGTGAGTCCTCATACTTTTCGTCATACAATGGCTAAGAGAATGATTCTGGCTGGAATAGATGCTTTTAGTCTAATGACATTGTTGGGACACCAGGACATGTCTATTACAAAAAGGTATGTAAACTTATGGGGACCTGATATTGAACGAAAGCATGAACAATACGGAGCATTAAAGGGATTAAAATTATAAAAAGTGTACGAATGTTCGGTCACATAATAAAATAAATAAAAGAGATGGTAATGGAGTTTGGCGGCTCTACCATCTCTAAATAAAACACAAACAGGAATTAAGACCCCTGCTAACTAATAGTAGCATGTCTTCTTTTGTTGTGTCAAAAGGGGAAAAGGATGATTAAGTATTACATTGAACAGCAAATCGATAACTTGATTTATGTTCAAACACCTAAAGTATTGCTCTATGGTTTAGAGTACAAAGAAATGATGCCCCAAGCAAAGCTACTTTATATTACACTATTGGACAAATTAAAATTAAGCATGATAAAGGATTGGAAAGATGATGAAGGTAGATACTTTGTAATCATGTCCATCGATTATGGGGCAGAAATGCTCGGATTCTCACATTCAACTTTTAGAAGATGTAAGTCTGAATTAAAGAAATTTAACTTAGTCGAAGAAAAACGAATGGGGCTAAATAAACCAAATAGAATTTACCTTGGTAGGTTATCGCATACTAATAATGACCTTTATAATATGCGAATCAAGGAGTGTTCAATTTGAACAATCAGAAGTGCTCAATGAGAGCACACATGAATGTCAAATACGAGCAACAAATAATAATAAGAGTATTAAGATTGAGACAAATAATAATAAAAAAAATCTCAATTGTAATTACAAGGAATCTTTAACATCTGATAAATTTAGAGAATTACTGATTGAGGAATCAAATGAATTCTATACTGAACTCTCAATTGGAAGATGGTCTAAGAAATCATGGGATATTTTAATCAATAAATTTGTTGATGATACTATTTCGAGTGGCAGATGGACTAATGTACCTGAAGAAAAGATAAAGGGATACGCATATAAATCACTAGAGAGGATTTGCAATAACTCGGACTATAAACATGATGAAGAATTAAATGAGTTTCGAAGCATGAAGATCAAAGTTCCAGAAGAGAGCTATAATTGGCTAGAAAGTTAATTAATTTAAAGGAATGATAGGGATGGAAGCTTATCACAAAGTTGATGAGGTAGCAAAAGTGCTAGGGGTCACTCCTTCAGCAGTAAAGAAGTATTATTTAATGTTTGAAGAGCAGAACTACAAGTTTAAGCGAAGCAATCAGGGTCGCCTAATGTTTTCAGAAAAGGATATTGATTTATTTAATAAGTTGATTGTATTAAAGAATGAGCCTGGTATGAAGGTACATAATGCGGTAGAACAGCTGATAAAAGAAAATGAGAATGATGTTTCTAATGTATATCAACTAGTCTCGAATGCGATGGCTGAAATTACAAATTTAAAGAACCTCATTCGGCAACAGCAAAAGATTATCAATGATCAACAAGAGAAATTAAAAATAATTGATGATAAATATGGAACTTTAACAAAGATGGTAATGGAACAAGAAAAGAGAATTAGTCAGACTTTAGTACTTAGCGATCAAGAATTAGAGTATTCAATTAAAGAAGTGAAGGAAGTAATTGGATACCAACTAGAAGAGCTTGAGGGGAAATTGAAATATAGCTTTAAAAAGTCATAAGAGAGATAAAATATTATAGCGCTCATTAGCCCAAAAATGTCTAACGTTGGATTTTAATAGAGTTTGATATAGAATTAACTCTTTCGAAGCTCAATACAGGCCAAATAAAAGATTAAAAGGATTATCGTGTTTATGGTGCCTATTATTGGCTTTTAACTAAAGCTGTAATGCCTGTAACGATAGTAATGTTACAAAGTTACATGTTTAAAAATCACGTTTTATAATGAAGAAAATAGGGGAGGAACTATTAAATGGCTGATAAAGTGACTGCTAATGAAGTAATAGAGATAATAAACAATATGGACAACGGAGAACGTATAAAGCTACTCGACAATATGTATGATAAATACTATGACGGGGGCGGTGCTGTTCGTTATAACGAGAAACTTACTAAAAACCTTGAAAAAGATATCGAATTTCTTAGTAAAAAGGTTGGGAAATTTGATATGTATTTCAATCGGTTAAATAGTCAATCTTCAACAGAGCGTGAAATGGAAATAGCATTCCTTGCAGACAAGCTTAATAAATTGGAAAGGGAAGTGTTTTTGTTGAAAAGAAGGGATATTACTAATGATTATTGATTGGGCATATGTCCAATCTTTTTTTATTTTTTAAAAAAATTTCCAATTTACTTTACGTTCTTAATAACGTCCATATAATGAGACTCCGTAAGATGAAGACAATTAATTAGTAGGGAGTCGGTTTAATTGAGAAAAATGATAGCAAAAATTTTCAGTAATTATCTTTATGGAGATGATGGATGTTTTAATCAAGAAAATGCTGATAAAATTGGATTCAAGATTCTTTTGGTTCTATTATTGAATCCAAAAAGAGCAAAACAGTGGTATGAAGAAACTAGAGAAGAAACAAGAAAAGAGAAAGAAAAAGAAAATATTTTAAATCACTTAGTTAATACTATCTTACTAACAGACGATTTTTTAAACATAGGGTTCAATCACTTAAAAATTGGAAATTCAAATACTAAGATAATAAATCATATGCAAATATTGATTTCTCTATATAGTAGCAGAATTGAATTGGAATGGGTGGATCTGGAATGGATTGATAAAGACAATTTTTTCGATCTATGTAGTATTGAGGGGGAAATCGAGCAAATCGAAGAAGAAATCGTTAGATTATACAAAGCTTTAAATATACAAGATCGGGCATCTTAATGCTCGGTCTTTTTTACATAAAATCAATATTATATTTACCATAAAAAATGGTTTACAAAGGAAATCATATTCTTCATTCAAGAAAATTTCATAATTCCAGACACTGACACTTAATAGCTACTTCATCCTGGGTAACTTTTAAAGCTCTTCAAGTTTCGGCTTACTTCGCCAAAATAACCATTTACAAAACGTTAGTATATCCTATTTTGCACAAAAATATAAAAAAATGTATTTTTTTGGTGTCGAATCTAGTATAATTGACTTGTTTGGAGAAATTGGGAGGGATTGGAAGTATGAAATTTAAAAAAGGAATCGTCAGTGTTGTATCAGCCGTTACTCTACTTAGCTGCATTTCACCATCTGCATCACTCGCTTCGACAGGAGTCGAGACGCCAACCGTGCAAGTTAGTAAAGAACAAATTGGTGACACGCAGGAATTAATCGATGTAGTTAATGAATTGGATCAGAGTAACTTAAATATGGATAACCTGTCCAAGAACAAGCAAAGTGAAATTAACAAACTTAGCAAAGAGGCACAAGAGTTCTATTACATATTTGAACAGGTAGTCAAAGAGAATGGTGATGATGCTGAAAAGGCTATAGCCACGCTTGCAACTTACTATCAGTCTATGAATAATGTAAATGTAGCTTCTACTAAACAAGAAGCTAGTGGACAAGTTTCTGCCTCATCCATAGGCGCTGTTAAAAAGTATTACCTTTCAAATACGCAAGTTAATAATATTATTAAAGATGCAGGACTTTATGGTGGAACATGGGCAGTTTTATCGGCAATAGCGAAGGCTTTTGCAAAAAACCCTACTCTTCTGACTGCAATGCTCGTAGCTATACCTGTATTGGGAGTAGCCGCCCTAAACAAATGCAATAAATACAGCAAAGGCGTTGTTATCACAGATGTTAGAATAGGTGCAACTCATAGCTGGTCTTGCGCTGCAAGAAAATAATAAAAGAGATCTCAGGCTATTTATGAGCCTGAGATCTCCTGATTTTAGAAGCGATAAATTCAGTAAGAAAGAAAACGGCTAGTCCCATTAGAAGAATAATAAATGAACTAGAAATGAATTCCTTGTTATAGAATTCGAAAGCAGAATTTATAAGAAGTGCCACAGACCAGAATATAAAGGTTGCAAAATAAGCAATATTCACGGCTCTGCGGTCAATCTTGTCATCGTTTTTAAAGAACACGTAACTCCTCCTCAATTAATATAACCTAGTTTATTAACTCCACTTTACCTTTTTTCACCAAGGAAGTCTAACATTATAAGTCCCACGTAGGAGCCAATTTTAGAGGAACAAAAATTCCTTGATTCTTAATACTTAGCAATCAGAGAAAAAAGTGACATCTTAATATTCTTATAAAAATACCTTCATGGCCAAAGGCTCAGCCTTTGCCAGCGTCAAGGCGGGTTCTGCCTTGAACGCTTTGTTAAGTTGTTATGAGACGGAACAAAAATTCCCTGATTGCTAATACTAGCAGTGGAGAAAAAATGTTCCTCTTGATTAGGTGTGCTACAAACGTATATAAGTAGGGAATGATATACAGTTAAGAGCAATATAATTTCACCGATAGAATTTACGTTTTTATTTATCCAGAAAGAATAACAGCGTCAAATAAATAATCGGAGGAATTAACTACTATGAGATACCTATCAGAAAGATTCAATGAACAAGATTTTAAGAATATGGAGCCAGGCCACAATTATGCTTTTTGGTCAGAACCTGACAGTGGTAAATCAACGATGATTGGTATGCATCTTATTCCGTTACTGTTATCAATCAATTAGGCGAAACGGAAGAACAACAGTCAATCAGCGAATATTTATATTGTGGAACAGCAATCCAATGACCAAAAGGATAAACACCCACAAGAGCACCCACCTGAACCTCTAAATACTTCTTTTCAAGAAGTTAACGATAAACAAAAACCTTTAATAAATATTGTAAACACTGTTAAACAAGACGTTGACCAAGATAAAATAATTTATGATACATACATCGAATTTAAAGAACAAGGCATTGATAAATCATTATTTAATAAGGTTTTATCTCAAGTGCAAAAAAATAAGGAAGTATGGAATTTTAAGAAATACTTAACAGGGGCATTGAGGAAAGTGGTCGGATTGATCTGATGGATTTACATGATGAAGAACCAAGAACTGAAGTAGATACAAGTAGGATTCCATTATTGGATAAATTCTTAATCCCTGCAAAAAACGCCTTCAGGATTGGGTTTCTTATAGCAGTTCATCCTGATACCGTTTTGTGCAGGATGGTCATTTATTGAATATTAATATGCAAAACATGTAGGTAATTTTGCTCATTTAAAAAAAGTTTCGATTTTTACACTACAATGCTGTTATGAGAAATCGTTACTCGTATGGTCAAGAGAAACAATTGTTCTTTAAATACTTAATAGATATTTGTGTTCATTGGATTTCCTCCTAGTCTGATAAAATATCTGTTTTATGTATATAAAAAATGAGGAGCACTCGGTGAGTACTCTATCAATTATTTAAATGGTAAAGGTTTGTATTCAATGCCACGAATAGCACTAACATATGTGACTTCATCATCGGCATAAACTTCGGCTTTTTGCCTACAACTGCTTGATCGTGAAAATAGGAAAATTTCACTGTGAAATATTCCGTTAAATGATAAAATGGATGAATGTAACAGAGGGGGAAACAACATGAAATTTACATATTTAATCGGCTCAGTGACTGTTACTTCTGCTTTGCTTTTGGCGGGTTGTAACGCAAAAGAAACAACGGTGGAAAAGGAAGCAACGACAGCTCAAGCGAGTAATGTTGAAAAAGAAAAAAACGTTGAGCTTACGAAAGAAGAAAAGGCGGCCGAGGTGACCTCATGACAGTAATGAAAAAGCAGTGTTTGCCACAAATTCTGTTAGACTATCTCCTGGTGCGACTGCTAGGATAATTGGTGTAGCATCATTGGACAAAGTGACAGCAGATTGGCTACTAAAATTGTTGGTCAGAGTAACGTAACCAGACAATACTGGACCACCAGTATTATCAAATACCGTCTCTCCTGGAGCTTCACCAGGATCATTAAATGTACCACACGTAGAAAGAGATAAAAACTGAGGGTTTGGACAACACATCTAACATATTCCTCCTTTCATTAACTAAAAACTGTGGTTATCCAGACGGACAACCCTTCTTTATTAAATTCCTTTTTATTTGAAATGGTCACGGCTAAAAAATAATAAAACAAAAAGATCCAAACCATAGCTTCATTTTTTCAAATTTGCAATCATTTGAAACGATACCCCTAAAAAAAGATAGGATATTGTGTATCCTTCCACATAATCACCCTCTTGGTAATCAATATAAAATCCGTCTTGATCAATTAGAGAATGAATCCTTTATTACACTCAAATCAGGTTATAACCACGACATAAAACGTATATTAAAATAGATTGGTGTTACTCTCAAAAACAGATTTGAAATGACTGACGACCAAGCTATTATAGCAATGGTGGAAAATGAACTAGGTGTAAGCACCATACCTGAATTAGTTCTACAAGGCATGTCACATAAAGTTAGAGTTCTTAACTTAGAGCCAGAACAGCATCGAATTACTACCAAAAAGTTTATTGAATATGTAAAAAAGCTGTTAGGGTCGAACTTGGTATAACTATTGATGTAGATTGTATTCATATTCAGTTAAGAGAACCGCCCAGTAGCAATTTTGATATGTTAAGTGGATAATGTGAATGTTTATACTTAAACTAACGGGTGCGTTAGCTGAAGATCGGAGCTGTCTTTTAGGCAGCTTTTTCTAATGGAACTATCAGGATTGTTGAAGAAGGAAAATAGTTATAAAAGGAGGTTTTTGAAATGAAGATAAAGAGAAAAATCTTTTTTATTACATCCGTTATCATTTTATCATTTCTTGTAGTAGCTATTATTTAAAACTCTATCTCGCTTGAATACACCAAAAATGCTTGTATTGATAACAATAAGACACCAAAAATCGAGCAAGATTTTTTAACATTAAATTGGTCTGTTTCTTGTGAATAACACATACTACCTTGTTTCGTTAACGGGTGCAAGAGTTGAACAACGAAGCTGTTATTTTGGCAGCTTTTCTCATGGTGAAGCGGAGGTGAAAATTGGTTGGCAAATCTGAAGTAAATCAAAAAGGACACAAAGCTAAAAGACACCAAGTTTAAAGATACAGGGTGTCTTTTATTTTCTCAGATTGTTATCTTTGTCCCATCAAATTTTGTGAGAGAGAATCCTTTGAAAAACTCGTTATAGGTTTTTCTGTAATCCCTCATTATCCCAATGGCCATAGATTCTCCGAGCATAATTCCATCGAAATAATCGTTGCGGTAGTGAATACCACCGAACGACCGGCCGATGGAAATATTTGATGCAAGTTTATTTAGTTCCCCGCCTATCGTAAGCGGCGGACCTTCGTAAGGTATGAGGGAAAGACCATCGGAACTGGCAACAACCGGATTGGGGATTACAAACGATTCATTAAAGTAGGCCTTCAGTATTGTTACCATTGCTCCAATAAGTGCTGCATGACCGGAAACATAGGATGGATGCGCAGGAGCTCCTTCTGCATATGCCTGAGGTAGCAAATAGGTGCCGAATTTATTAAAAGTTTCGGCAAGTGCTTCCGAATTCAGAACTACCGGATTGATCGGGTAATCAACACCCGATTTCTGATTTTGAATTCGGCCGCCGAATTCCTCCGGACGGAGACTGCGATGGACCAGCCATTTTTGGAACCAAACTGCCTCAAGAGCCGGACGCGAAGCTCTTGTCACAAAGTCCAAGATATGCGGTGGTCCAAAGGTAGTGAAACCAACCTGGGTTGCAGAGTTAAAGTAAGGATTGGACGGATCCAAAGCTTGTCTGCCAAAACTGAGCAAAATGTAACAAGCAATTAACCCGCCATCAATGGAACTATCCCTGTGTACCCATTCTCCCAAATCCCGGCCATTTCGAATATAGCGAGGTAGGGGGTCAAAACGATTTGGGGTAGGAGGACTGGAGCCGTTTTGTACAGCCAGCCAGTTGTCGTAAGAAGTTAGATGGTCGTCCCCAGGAACAGTGGTACGGTATCGCTGGATAATTTTAGTTGAAACAAAAGGGACATCTTTCCATAAAAATTGTGAAATATATGGCCCTGTTAAGTCGCCTTGAAGGTTCCCTCGGAATAAGGTACCTGTCGTGACTAGTCCATTCTTTTTCGGTCCCCGAAAAACAGGCAGGCTGGAAAGTTCTTTTGCAGCATCATTTGTTAATGGGTCTTGATTATATATATTGAAAGGAATATCCCGTGCCAATGCTTGCCAATAAAGCTCAACCATCTCTCCAGCTATTTCAGCACTGCTAAAGGCTGGTGGTGCAGGAATAACCAATTGGTGACTATCAGGTCCGACTAATTCGAATGCATAAGCACCCTGTGGATTTACTAGTTTAACAACGCCACCCAGTGGAATCTTCTCAAAGTCGTTAGGGTCTCCTGTTTCCAATGCTTTTAAATATTTATTATAAGCTTGGATGTTTACCTCGCCTAACTGATTATGCGGAAATGCTTTTGTATAACTGGCAATTTTATTTGGATACCTATCTTCATCCCCATTACAGGGATGGTGAACTAATGGCTGATTTTTATAGAATCTCGCAGCATCCTTACGAATATCAAATGCCTCCTCGCGTCTTTCAGCAGGAGATAAGGGACCGAGAAGACACGAATTTTTGTCCTTAGCAATTTTGTCATTTTTCATTTTACATTCATCCATACTTTCTTCGTTATCCATTTTTAACACCTCCATTTGATAACTTATTCAAAAGTTAAATGGAGGATTGGACAAACTAACAAATAGATTGGATATGATTTGGAGTGGTTTTTGAATCATCTTGTGAATAAAAACACTTAAACTAA
This sequence comes from Peribacillus sp. YIM B13472, assembly GCF_042788005.1. Lineage (NCBI taxonomy): Bacteria > Bacillati > Bacillota > Bacilli > Caryophanales > Bacillaceae > Peribacillus > Peribacillus sp. YIM B13472. The sequence continues at coordinate 92,375 of NZ_JBHZPG010000017.1, read as the reverse complement.
CGGGTGCGTTAGTTCAACAAGACAACGATGAATAAATCCTAATAAATGGTGTATTATGTTAGCATTAGAATGCTAAATGGCTATAGAGTGTGGCATTGAAATAAAGTTCGATAATTTATAAAAAGGAACCTAACAAATAAATATTTAAATAGATTTACATTTTCAATTACCTAGATATAAAAATATCGAGGTGATTTTTTATGTTGCCAACAAAAGAGCAACTAATACAACATTTAACTGTCAAAATGACGAACAAAGATATTGCAATAATTTATGAGACAACTTTTCAAAAAATCATCCAATTAATAAAGAAAAATGATCTCAATCCAATTGAATTAAGAAAGGTAAATAAATTTATTGTATTTGAACATTGGTACAATAGAAAAGTCGTTTATGTTGGAAGCGGTGTTTGGTATAGATGCAAAAGATATAAAATAGAAGAAACTCGGAACATGTGCATCTAATGGAATATGGGAAACTTGAATATCGTATAGTGGGTGAATACGAAAAAGTAGAGGATGCAAGGAAGCACGAAGCTAGGCTCATTCAAAAATACAAACAATTAGGACAAGCAAAATTTAATAAGAAAATGCATTGATTCTTGACGATTATAAGAAGTAAAGGCATAATTATCAGTAATCGTGTTACTAAAAAAATGAGTTGTTTCAACAACCGTTGATATTACTGATTATATAGCTTTTATGGATTATAATGGGACTCGAAATCGTGTTCCTCTGGAGTGCCGGTTCGAGCCCGGCCACCGGTATCACCAATAGCAAAGAACCGCTATTATAAAAAGCTTCACACTTAATTGTGTGAAGCTTTTTGTGTTTATGACGCACTGGAACATATGTACAAATAATGTGCGGGATATTGTGCATTGATTTTTCATCACTCAAGAATGAAGGGAAATTAAAACCAAGGAGCTTGCAATATCGAATCAAACCTTATGGCAACTTATCGGTGATTAAAAGTGTTAGTATATCATGTCATACAATTAAATGGTGGGTCAGCATTTCACTTGCAAATTGCACTGTGACATACGTCAATGGAAGTTACGATACATGAATTTATGTGCCACAGATATTGCGGGGAGTCATAAAAAATATTCTCCATTAAATAATTATTTTATCAGCAATAGTATAGAGTACGTTTGTTCTTTCGATTAATAATATAAACGAATGGGTCAAAGAGTATTAACTCTACCATTCGTTCCGTTAACAGATTGGCCAATGATTTTAGATTTCAATATTCATAGCACTTAGCTCTGCTTCCGTATAGCCAGAAGAGGATAGTGCGATTTCAATTTCTTCAGCAGCCTTATAATCAAATAGTTTAAATTTAGACATTAAAGCGAAAGCATTTTGATTTTCAATTGCTAGGGCAACAGCTTCCACGTCTTGCAGTAACTTCAGGTCTTCAATGTAGAATTGAGCAGTTCTCATTGCTAGATACTCATTCATTGTAGTCGAACTGTAGAAAAGACTTGTTAAAGTGGCGATTGCGTTAGGAACGAAAATCTTATTCATAATTACCCCTCCACTATTCTTAATATTCTGTCATTAAGTCACTTCTAGTATGAGTCACGATAAAAGTGTTGTCAATCTTTATCTTTTGTGCATTTTAACTCACCAGTTGAAAGTAGATCTGTATATTTCCAAAGGCAAAAGTGATTGCCCGAAGCGCACGAAGTAAGCGAAAGAATGAATGTTGCTGAGTTTACGAAACGAACCAACTTACATGGGACATGTTGATTCAAGCTCGATTGCTAGGTCTGGTTGAGCATCCAGTAAATAGCTGCTTAAAAAAAGCCAGTGTCACAAGTGGCGCAATTAAGCCGGATGTTTTAGAATTTTTTAGAAATTCTTTCATTGATGAGATCCTTTCTGTGTTCGAAAATTTCAAAGGACTTATGAAACAACAGATCCTTAGTAACTGTAAAGAAGGCGGGCTTCTACATTACGCAGCTCTCCAGATGAAACACTATCAGCCACGATTATTTGCAATGTTCTCGTAGCTGTCATTCGTTTGTCCGGATGCTTCAATTGTAAATGTTGTTGTATCGCTCGGAAAAGTTCATTATTTTCTGGACGGTTGGCGTTATAGATTTCTTGTAAACTCTTCGATTTCCCCATGGCTTTTCCTACTTTCCGTCAAGTGTGAAATACATATGAAAGCTTATACGATAATACTGGTATGGTCTATATTTCCGTCTGAGCGCGTCTAATTCCTTCTTTTTTCAATAAAATCTTCTTTAAAGAACAGTGAAGTTGCTCCTGATTTTTTTACAAGGCGTTAGCTTACCTGTCTTACTGCTTGAGCGTTGCCCGTATATGTTGTTGTTTTTCTTTGTCTTTAACACGACGAAAATAATTCAGAACCTGTGCCTTAAGATTAGACAAGAGGGAAGTATGATAAGTCCTTGCAAAGGAGAATTAAAATCAGTAAATAATAGATAAAGAAGCATTTGAAAATTTCTTTAGAGAATTGTTATTTATGAAATCTAAAACCAGGAAAGTAGCTCCTTTAACCTTACTTCTGTTTATTATCCGCTTCGTATTTTTAAATAATATCGATGAAATATGGTAATAAATAATAAAACCACTGTCTAAGACACTTCAAATAACAAATTTTCTAAGGGGCGGCAAATTGTGAACAATATGGGATGTAAATGCAGGTCCAATGACGAGTTACAGCAACTGGTCGATCAGGCAAAAGAATATACAAATATGGGAACGGTGGCAGACTATATACCTGCTCTTGAAAAGGCAAATCCTAGGGATTTATCTGTTGCTATTTACTATCCTGACGGAAAAGGATATTGTGCGGGGGATGTAAGTGGGAAAATGACCCTGCAAAGCATATCAAAAGTTTTGACACTTGCTCTTGTATTAATGGAAAAAGGGGAGGAATATGTCTTTTCCTATGTAGGCAAAGAACCTACTGGTGACCCTTTTAATTCGATTGCCAAGTTAGAGACAAACAAGCCATCCAAGCCGTTAAACCCGATGATCAATGCAGGAGCATTGACTGTGACCCACATGATTGCAGGTGACAGTGTGAATGAACGATTCAGGCGTATTTTAGATTTTATCCGGGAATTGACGCAAAATCCCACTATTGGTTTTAATGAAGATGTTGCCCGGTCAGAATACAAAACAGCAGACTTAAATAGGTCGTTAAGCTATTTTTTAAAGCAGCATAATGTAATAAATGAGGATGTGGAGGACCTAATCGAATTGTACTCGAAGCAGTGTGCCATTGAAATGGACAGTCAGGATTTGGCGAGGATAGGCTGTGTGCTGGCCATGAATGGGAAAGATTTGTTGACGGGAAAGCAAATCATCCCAGGGGACATTGCCCGTATTTGCAAGACATTCATGGTTACCTGCGGGATGTATAACGCATCAGGTGAATTTGCCATTAACGTTGGCATACCGGCTAAAAGCGGTGTGTCAGGGGGAATTATGGGGGCCGTCCCCGGAAAATGTGGGATTGGAATTTATGGTGCAGCGCTGGATGAGAAGGGGAACAGCGTTGCCGGGATAAAAATCTTGGAAATGATGGCGAAAAAGTATTCTTTAAGTATGTTTAATTTCTAAACATTGACACCATTAGCGATGAGTCGATGATATTAATCAAGTTATTTTTAATTCGGATGTTGTCTTTCTAAGGAGAGTTCAGGGAAGGGAGAGGATAAAGCTTGGAATAAGAGCTTTTTCGTTATGTTTGGTGTGGTCTTACAGGAAAAGGCATATCAGATAAGATTGGTACAGTAGGATTATTAATTGAGGTTCAGCCTAAAGCCTTAAAGAAACAAATCACTTACTTTCACGGAAAAAAAGGACCTCTGCACATATGGCAAGGGTCTTAAGGTGATCATAACAAGTTGGATAGGAGAGATACTTTTTTATATAATGCATGTACCTCTTTATTCCGATGTTCCCCGATGTCATTTCTTAGGTGGCCTTCCATATCGGTCATTAAATCAGCTAATTTCAATGCCTTTTGCCTATCAGAAATATTACTTCGAATGATATATTCATATTTTGCATTGTATTCAGTCAGTGACATTTCTTCCGTCCTCCCATAATATCATTTAAGCTGTCCTCAGTTCCTTCATCAGCAATCCCAATGTACTTTAGTGTAATTCCAGGATGTGAATGATTAAGGATCATTTGTAACTCAGCAAGGTCCTTACTTCGTTTATAGTGCCAGTACCCGAACGTTTTTCGCATGGTATGGGTACCGACGCCTTCGATGTCCACCATGTCCGCTGCTTTATTAAGCTGTCTGTAGGCTTGTATCTTGCTAATTGGCTTATCGCCTTTGCGTGAGGGGAATAGCCATTCACCATCTATGGTGGCTATATAGGCTGCCAGTTCATTACATACATTATTAAGCTGTATTATTCTTGGCTTTTTTGTTTTGCCTTCCTTGATGATGACCTCCATCTTACCTTTAATGTCCTTTATCTTCAGCGATAATAAATCAGACACACGCAAGCCAGTATTGATGCCTAACAAGAACAATATGTAGTCTCTCTCGCTGCAATGTCTCTTCAGTGACCATTTCATATCATCTAATTTTTCCAATGATCTGATTGGTTGAACGTCAATTAAATGTTCTTTTGGCAAATGAGATCACCCTTATTTCACGCTAATGGAATCAGTGTTTTGAATGTATACTTTTTTATTAATTTAAGAGTAACACTTGAAAAGGATGGAAGTCAATGTGAGGTGTATACTGATATTTTTTGGACTGTCCACTTTTAAGGGTTCGGAGTATTTTAGTTGTTTATTCGTATTAAGGGTGAATATTGGCATTAAAAACTTCTGGAACTTGATATAATGAATCTATAGGAATATTTTTCTAAACTGATGTTTTGATGGATATTTAATAGTTGAATTAATTCATTCTGAATTTATTATGCTTTAACAGGATTGGGGAAATCACCATGAGAGGATTAGTTATTTTGAAAAAGTTACTGCCTTTAATGTCAAGGTTGTTTACTATGGCAATTATGGTTGCGGTTTTTTACTGTATGTTCATGTTCGCAGACTTGGAGAATGAAAAGACAGACAGCGGGCGTCATAACGAGCGATCAGTTAATTTTGAAGAGATGAGCGATCAAGAAGAGAAGCCAGCAGGTTCTTTGGTGAACTATTGTAAAGATAGCGCTAATGAGAGTCGCGCCTCCAGTTGGTTTGGTATTGAAGAAAACGATATGGAACCTAGCGAATACACGGTTGAATGCATCGAACACTTGGAATAGCAGCAGAGTTCCTATGGATCAACCGTGAATTTGAAATTCAGGACAAAAAGGATATCCGGGACGTCAGGGTTTAGTGAAAAGGTAAGGACATATTGCGGAATATTATCGTGAGCGGGGGGACATCCAAAGATTTGGCTGGTTGGCTTAATGGAACGGAGCGGAATTCACGGGGAATATGAAGTGTTTTGAAAATAAGGCTTCGCTGAAATGATTGGTGACGAACGGGTACACAGCGGGGGAGGCCATATTTGTCACATATAGAACATTGACACTAGCCTGTTTGGATCTTAACCAAACAGGTTTTTAGTATGAAAGGAAATCCAATGGAAAAAATGGAATAGAATATAAAGAAGAATGAAGGAAAATTTTCCACCCCCATATCTTTTTCTCTTTCTGAAACGTTTATAGGATAGAGGGTGTTGAAGGAGTGAGAAAAATGATAAATAAGTTAAGGGAAGATATTTCTGAAGAAAAGGATAACGATGCGATTTTGCGTGAAGTCTATCCTGAATTGCTTCGGTTTTGCCGATTCCTGACCCAAAATAATTGGGATGGGGATGATTTGGCACAGGAAACGGTATTGAAGGCAATGCAGGGCTATGGAAAGAAAACCGAGATAACAACGGCTTTATTGAAGACGATAGCCCGCCATTCCTGGATTGATACGATACGAAAAAGAAAAAAAGAATCATTAGACGAACTGTTGGATACCGAACAACAGGGATCAGTTGGGGAAAATGCCTTTGAAACGGTTGAATATATAATAAAGTCACTTACTCCGAAACAAGCCGTTGTGTTCCTGTTAAAGGAGGGATTCCTCTATCGGTCAAAAGAAATCTCAGATTATTTGAACACCACGGAAACGGCTGTAAAGGCAATCTTGAACCGTGTGAAAAAGCGCTTTGACGATGACGTTGAAGAGCGTAAGTTGTCTTGTGTGGAAGATTGGCAGGATGAGGAGGAACAGCGGCTCATGTCCCTGATGACACAGTCTTTAAAAACCCAGAATCCTGATATCCTCATTAGAAGCATCCCATCTTTCAAATCTCTGAACAGTGAATCGATGATTCCTAAACTGATGAATCGTTCGATTCTTTCCAAATCAAGCTTCACTCCTTCAAACACACTCTCAATGGCCGCTTAGCCAATATTATTGTTAGGAGGAAGAAGAGATATGACCACCATTCCATATGTAATTGAGCAATCAGGCAAGGGTGAGCGCTCGTATGATATTTATTCCAGACTTCTTAAAGACCGTATCATCATGATTGGGGAAGAAATCACCGATCATTTAGCCAATAGTGTGGTTGCCCAATTGTTATTCTTGGCAGCAGATTCACCTGAGAAGGAAATTACCATCTTCATAAACAGTCCGGGGGGATCGACCAGTGCCGGTTTCGCCATTTATGATACGATGCAATATATTAAGCCTGATATCCGGACTGTATGTACGGGGATGGCTGCATCATTCGGTGCCATGCTTTTATTGGCGGGTACGAAAGGGAAAAGGTGCGCTTTACCAAATAGTGAAATCATGCTTCATCAACCGCTTGGAGGGGCGAGGGGGCAAGCCACGGAAATTGAAATTTCTGCCCGAAGGATTTTGAAACTAAAGGATCATATCAATCAAATCATCTCGGAAAGGACTGGGCAGCCTATCGAAAAGGTGGCGAAGGACACAGATCGTGATTACTTCTTAAGCGCAATAGAGGCGAAGGATTACGGTATAATCGATGAAATAATCGTACAGGATAATTAATCCTGATAAAAACGCCATCAGTAAGCTCAAAATAAGCTGGATGAAAATGAAAAGAAACTGTCGATATTTATATCGGCAGTTTCTTTTTTACCTTCGACATTACTCCATATATTTATCCACAATTCAGCTTCACCATGCCCGGCACCCGGTATTATTAATTTTTCTTTGTCTACGTTTGCTGCATTGTATACGTCATCCAGCATGGAATAAGGGACGAATGAATCATCTTCCCCATGGATGAATAACATGGGTGTTTTACTTTTGAGCATTTGTTTCACAGCTGACGCTTCATTTAAATCGTAGCCTGTACGCAGCTTTGTCACCGTATTGGCAGCATTCATTACTGGAGATTTTGGCAATCCGAACAAATCATCAAGTTGATAGGTGAATACGTCCATACCGAGGAATATATGCAATCCTCTACGATCACTTTAACATTGGAAGGCGGCCTTTCCCCGGAGGTCATCATGACTATTGCCCCTCCCATGGATATCCCGAATAATGCAATGTCCGCCTGGGGATCTTTATCGGTAATTTGCTTGATCCATAAAAGCATATCTTTCCGATCGTCCCAGCCCATTCCAATGTAATCACGCTCGCTTTTTTTCCCATGTCCGCGAAGATCAGGTGCCAGCACATTGTATCCATTTTCGTGAAAATTGCGTACCCACCGGATCATTTGATGGTTTTTGCCGGTATAACCATGAACGACAATAGCCCATTTATGGCCATGAGTGTTATTTTCATAAAGTTTAGCACTAAGTCTTAGTTGATCTGCAGAAACAATGCTCATCTCATCCGGTTGATGTTCTTTGGAAAATTCCGCATCAGCCAATTTACTCGATTCAGCCATTTCACCTGAAACGGCTTCAGATTGGGCAAGATGGGGGTTATCGCTTAAAAAGCCTTTTTCCTTATTCGGATGTATGGCGATTGTAAAAAAAGTTCCCTATCAAACCATACATAATGATTAAAATTATAAGAATGCATGTCGCAGCGAAACTGAATTTCTTTTATTCAAGACTCCATCCAAAAAGCTTGACCGTCATTTATTAATATTACAATATTTTGAAGTGCTTGTGGAAAAATAGAAGGGTGTTGTGTTTAGGGTGATTATTGATATCTGAAACTACTGAAATTATTTTTAAATAGGGCTGAGAAAAGGATTTTGGATGTCTGCCTTTTCTGGATAGTCCATCCATTTAATATGTTAAAATAAATATTATCTAACATTATCAATATCTTGGAGGAAGTTTCTATGAAGAAAATGCAAAAGGTTTTACTTATTAGTGGAATCTTTGTGGTGGCATTATTCGGGTTGGGGATTGCTTTCTTTAAAATCATGGAAAACTCCAATGAGTACGAAAAAGCACAACTGGAGATTGAAGTCAGGGAAACCAAAGAACAAATTGAAAGAGAAAGAGAGGATGTAAAAATCAAAGCCCAAAGGGAAGCGAAAGCTAAAGCGGCGGAACTTGAAGCGAAAACAGCGATATATGATGGGATTGAATTTGAAACAGGACTTGATGAAGACTCAACCGAAACGGAAGTCATGGACGTCATGCATAAAATGACTCATCAAAAAGTTCGATCGCAAGATAAATGGGGGGCTATACCGATGTCTCCTAAGATTATAGAAGAAGTTTATAAAATAGTGGAATCAAGTGATTTTCAGCATAGAGATAGATTGCTCAGCATTGCTGCCCGGTGGCGAGACTTTAATTTCAGCACGATCGTTCAGGACCATAACTTCTTTTGGGAAGACAAGGAAGGAACCGTTGGAAAAGCCCATGGCACATTAAGTGCGGCAGAAGAGATTGAATTCATTGAAGTGAATTCTAAGTGAGGCCATTTGCAGGGAAGGACTGACTATATTAAAGGGTGAGTTGGTAAGACCCGTTCAATAAAGAAAACACTTAAACCTCCTATAAGGCAAGTTCTTCAGGAGGTTTGAGTGTTTCCCATTCTCGGTCATTCGCTTATGGGGAAGTCAAGTAATGGAATCTTACACTTGATACAGTAGTTTTATTTCTTAATAATTAGTTTGCTTGACTCGTTCTCCTTGTTTACGGGAACGTCTTTTCCTACAGTGACCCTGCGAACGACGCGGTGCTGGTTCCCGTAATCGGCAATAGCGTAATGCTGTGTGGCTAGGTTATCCCAAATGACCACGTCCCCTTCACTCCATTGCCAACGCACGGTATTTTCTAAGCGCGTGACGTATGAATCGAAGATACTTAATAATCTTTCAGATTCACTTGTTGTATATCCTTCCACTCTTCCAGCAAAGCCACCTAATAACAAATGCTTTTTTCCTGTTTCTGCGTGCACGTGAACGACTGGGTGCCTTGTTTTATAAATGGTCGATTCGAATATATCACGATATTTCTTTTTAACCTCATCATCAATGTTTTCGGTTGGTTTGAATTGTGCATAATCATATTCATTTGTATGGATTGCCCATAGTCCATCCGCTAATTTCTTCAATCCATCCGGCAGGTCCTCATATGCTTTATTGGTATTTGCCCAGACTGTATCGCCGCCAACATCAGGGATGGTTACACCTCTTAAAACAGAGTATTTAGGAACTTCTGGAACAAAAGTGACATCAGTATGCCAATGGTTTGCTTTAGCACCCCGTTCGGAATCAAGTTCGAAAATATAGTTAGTATTGTCTTTGACAGGTACTGTAGGATGTGCATAAGGTTCACCCAATAGTTTGGCAAATGCTTCTTGGCTGGCATCGTCCAAATGGTTTTGACCTTTGAAGAATACGACTTTATGATCGTTTAACGCTTGTTTGATTTCACTGAAAATAGCTAAATCCAAGTCTCCGCTTAATTGGACTCCTTGAATTTCCGCTCCAATCCTTCCTGCTACGGGTACCACTTTTAATTGTTGTGTTTTAGTTTCTGTCATAATCAATCTCCTCCTGTAAGGTATGTTTTTTTATTTTTTAAAGGCTTCATCAATGTATTCATTGTGGATCTGGTTTTTAAAATTAAATGATTTCTTGATATAACCCACACCAGCTAAAGTATCGATTGATTCCTGTTGTGCCTTGATGGCATCTTCGGTAAAGAAGATATTCGGTTCTTCAGCCGTTATTATTTTCTTGACTGTGCTCACAGGCATTTTTGTTTCTTTGGAATAAATTTCAGATGCTTCATCTGGATTTTCAATTTGCCAATCGGCAGCTTTTTTATAAACCTTTAAATAGGCCTCGACAATTTCAGGATGTGTTTTTGCAAATTCGTTACGTGCAATGATTGCACCAGGAGCTAATATTTTTCCTTTTACTTTAAGTGCGACTGCATTCCCTTTTTCAATATTATTAAGGTAATAAGGGTTCCATATCGCCCAGGCGTCCAATTGTTTGGTTTCAAAAGCGGATTGAGCATCATCCGGTTGTAAATTGATGAGTTTAATATCATCAGTCGTTAGACCATGTGCTTTCAATGCCTTGATTAAATACACATGACCCGTTGTCCCCGAGGCAACACCGACCGTTTTTCCCTTTAAGTCTTCAATCTTCTGTATGTCACCTTCTGGCTGAGCCAGGATCCGGACAGATGACTCACCTCGACCTGTTTGTGCAATCACTTCAAATGGCAGATTCTTATCAATTCCGGCAATTAGTGCACCATCCCCTAAAAAAGATAGGTCAACCCGATTGGAAGCGAGGGATTCCAAAAGCGGGGGACCACTCGGGAATTCACTCCACTCGATTTGGGCACCCAGTTTAGAAAACTCTTCGTCGAACAATCCCTTTTCCTTTGCAATGACCAATGGCCCCATCTTGCCATTTAAGGCAATATGAACTTTAAGTGGATCACTTTTCCCGGAAGCTTTACCGGCATCGGAATTACAACCTGCCAATACAGCAATGCTAATGATGGCAAGTAATACTGCGGTTAACTTGTTACGATATTCCTTCATGAATTCCCTCCTTTTTTATTACACTTACCACATCTGGATAGTCAGAATAATGACAAAAAAAGAGATTCAACGAAGAGTATGCCGGGGTTACTCTTCATTGAATCTCCGGTAGTCCAGTTGATTCACATGACCTTTATTTAATTGGTTTTTTGTGAAGCGGATTTGTGTATGAATGCATCTTAACAGGTGTTAGAATAATCTGTCAATTTATTTTTGATTAATCCGATAAAATAAATTGGTATTAGGTGTTGATTATAAATAATCGATAAGTTAATATAAAATGAAATATTGAATCGACTAGTTAACTAGAGATTCAGCAAAGGGACAATATGTGCCTTATTGCTGGATCTCTATTTTTTTTTATTCGAGAAAGGGTGAGGATATTGGTAGCGACGCTAGAAATTAATCATGTAAGCAAAACATTTAAGAATGATAATGAAAGTGTCCATGTTTTGGATAATTTAAATCTGAGCGTCAAAAATGGTGAGTTCGTCACCATCATTGGTCCGAGCGGCTGTGGGAAAAGCACATTATTAAAGCTGGTCGCAGGACTTGATTCAGACTTTGACGGCTCGATCATAGCAGGGGATCATCCGGTTAGCGCCCCTTCTAAAGACCGTGGTTTCATTTTTCAGGAGCACCGCTTATTTCCATGGCTAAACGTGGAGAAAAATATTGCAGGTAACCTTCCATTAAAAAAACCGGACATTAGAAAAAGGGTGGATGATTTAATTTCACTTGTTAAGCTAAAAGGATTTGAAAAGGCGTATCCACGCCAATTATCAGGTGGAATGTCGCAGCGTGTTGCCATTGCCAGGGCATTATTACGTAATCCTGAAGTTTTATTGCTGGATGAGCCATTCGGTGCATTGGATGCTTTCACGCGAACGCATCTTCAAGAGGCTTTGCTAGAAATATGGGAGAGGAATATGACAACGATGGTGCTTGTCACCCATGATATTGATGAATCCATCTTTTTATCGAGCAAAGTGGTAGTCATGGAGGCAAAGCCTGGACGGATTAAAGCTATCGTTCCTATTGATTTACCATATCCAAGAACTCGAACAAGCAAAGCGTTTCAGGAATTCAGGAACGTCATTTTAACCCAACTTGATCATCATCCTGAAGAAAGGGATGATTGGAGCATTTAATTAATTTTTGAAAAAAGGAAGGATGAAAAATATGTCTACACAGACCGTTGCTCAAAACAAGTCGCTTGTCATAAGGAAAACGAAAAAACAATCCAAACTGGCCAAATCAGCATTGCGGGGTTCGTTCCTTCCCGTTGTCGTGTTGATTGCGTGGCAATCATTAGGTTCGGTTGGCATCCTGCCTGCCCAATTATTCTCATCACCTTTATTGATCGTCACGACTTTCATTGATCTCGTTCAGTCAGGGGAAATGGGCATGCATTTACAAATCAGTTTAACGCGGGCTCTTCTTGGCTTTGCATTAGGTGGTTTTTTAGGCTTATTGCTAGGAGTCATCGTTGGCATGCAAAAAAAATCTGAAGAGTATCTTAATCCAAGCATTCAAATGTTACGAACAGTTCCTTTACTTGCGATTACCCCTTTATTCATTATGTGGTTCGGGTTTGGTGAACTATCCAAAGTGCTGCTTATTGCTTTAGGTGCTTTTTTTCCTCTATATTTACAAACTTTTTTGGGCCTTCGGAATGTGGATAAAAAACTATACGATGTTGCCCAAATCTTAGAGTTTAGCCGTCTGGAACAAATAACGAAGCTCATGATTCCGGCAGCACTGCCAAACATATTGCTTGGTATCCGTTTAGCCTTAAGTGCGGCTTGGATGTGCCTGGTCGTAGCTGAATTGTTGGGTGCGGATAGAGGGGTGGGCTTCATGATCCAGGATGCCCGTTCATTCATGCAAACGGACGTCGTATTCGTAGGCATCATCATTTTTGCCCTCGCTGGCAAAATCTCCGATTCGTTTGTCCGCTTTTTAGAAAATCATTTGCTGAAATGGCAAGATAGTTTTAAAGCCTAATTGAAAAGGATGGCCGCCCGGTTTTGGGAGGTCATCCTTTTTCTTGTTTGGTAATGTATGTTTAATCTATTTCTCTATGTAAGGGCAAATAAATGGTGAAGGATGTCCCTTTGTTCAATTCGCTCTGCACCACGATTTTCCCTTTGTATTTTTGAACGATGGAATAACAAACGGTCAGGCCGATACCTGTTCCCCTGTCTTTAAGTGAATAAAATGGGGTACCGAGTATTTCAAGCTGTTCTTTGGAGAGGCCTATTCCTGTATCCGTTATTCGTATTTTTGCCATAGTGCGTTCCTGCTCTGTTTCCACTTTGATGAATCCGGGATTGTTCATTGACTCAATTCCATTTTTCATGATATTGACCAGTATCTGTTTAAGCTCGATGGGATTCATGTTAATGTGCAGGTCGTCACGGAAATCCAAGAGAAAGCCTATGTTGCGATTATTGGCGAAACTCGTTAATAGATCGGAAATCTTTTGGATTTCGAAATTTAAAGGAATGACCTGTGCATTATCCGTTTGCGGCTTTGCCAAAGACAAATAATCATTGATTATCACTTGTGTATATTCAAGTTCTGTAAGCATGGTCTGTACATAAAATTTTTCCGTTTCATTCAGTTCCTTCTCTTGATCTAATAACTGGGCAAACCCTTTCACGACTGTAATCGGATTACGTATCTCATGTGCAATGGTGGCAGCGAGCTGTCCGACTGAGTTCAGTTGCTTGGCCTGCTGTATTTCCTTATGAAATGCATTAGTGGATTCCACCCTATTATTGGTTCCTATGAAGACGAATGCCAATATGATTTGTATCGCGATGAAATTAAGCGTGTTGCCGAAACTATCCAAAGCGACATATTCATAAGTGTATTGAAGATCCGTTTTTGAAATGATCAAGATGGAAGCAGGACCTAAAATGATATTTAAAGTGGCGACAATATAGAATCCGATTTTATCAAAGAGAAAAATGGGAATCAATGGTGCTATGGCAAATAATGACAGCATAATTGCAGTGTCCGGAAATACCCAAAATTTGCTATATAAATAAACAGTAATTAAGAAAATGAATAGGGTTTTATAAAAATTGACTTCTGTTTTTAAGTAAAATAACAGAGAAATTATCATCCCCGATATTAAAATGACCTGTAATATCATCTCGTAGGGATTATCTTTCCAACTTATAGGTGATACAGAAATCCCAACTAATAGTAAAAAGGATATCATTGCCATGAATGCTTTCAATATAAATCGGTGTTTGTTTTGATAATATTGATAATTTTTTAACATAATTCCCCTTAATATTAATATTCTGTTTGTTTGTTTAATAGTAATATGATACTAGTTTTTTGTAAATCAGAAAAAGATAGATTTTGCCTTCGATAGTCTCTATATATAGTACCGGAAGGGGAGGTCAAGGAGTTAGGGAACAATTCTGTCCATGCCCCCTTGGTATGTCAACATTGTAACATCTGATCTAATATCTGGAATTTATCGGATTTAAGTATGGTTTATTATGGATATAGGAGACTTGAAGTATTAATGAAACGGTTAAAGACTTATTAAACAGCGAAGAAAGGAGTTAAGTAACGAGGAGGATGTGTAAATGTTTAGTTGTTGGTATTTGGGTGACTGTTTTTTTCTACTATTTCAATATGTGAATGCCAAGAAACTTTTTATATTTTCTTATTGGATTACCAGTATCCATGTTTAGCACATTTCTCATTTATGATTTTGCTTTTAGTGGGTTTTTAATCATTAATTAAATAATTAAGTCGTCATTCATATCGGGTTAGGTACAACGAACTAATGAATGCACTGTGGGTAATTGTTTGGTAGGTTATTTTACTCATTTTTACTAATATATTATTTCTTTACATTATATTAGCTGTAGATTCACATTCCCTTTCTAAAATGATGGTAATAATAGGAGGGAGAGAGGGAAAATGAAAACGAATATAAAGAAATTCGGTTTTTGTATGATGAGTGCGGCCTTTATATTGCAAGCTACTTCCATGGGGGCCTCAGCTGCAAATGGAAATCATTCCAATTCATCTATTTATGAGAAGAAAATCGTGAATATTGCACATCGGGGAGCTTCTGGTTATGCACCTGAACATACCATTCCCGCTTATCAATTGGGAGAACAAATGAAAGGTGACTACATAGAAATCGATCTTCAGATGACCAAGGATGGAAGATTGATAGCAATGCATGATGAAAAGGTGGATCGTACAACGAATGGTACAGGTCTGGTGAAGGATTTAACGCTGGCAGAAATCAAGCAACTGGATGCCGGTTCATGGTTCAATGAAAAATATCCGCAATTGGCAAAAGAGGTATATGAAGGGTTAAAGGTTCCCACTCTTGAAGAAGTCTTTAAGAAGTTCGGAAAGCAGGCCAATTACTATATCGAAACAAAGTCCCCTGAAGTATATCCAGGAATGGAAGAAGAACTTCTGCAGGTTCTGGAAGAATATAAAATGGTGGATTCAAAAGGCCGTACCAAGAATGTATTAATACAATCGTTCAGTAAAGAAAGCCTTATGAAGGTTCATGACATGAATCCAAAGTTACCGCTTGTGCAACTCTATTCTTATAAGAACCCAGCAACCATTTCCGATGAAGAATTGGAATCCGTTAAGGAATATGCAATTGGCGTTGGCCCGAACTTCAATAAGGTTGACGGACAATATGTGAAGATGGTTCGCAGTCATGACCTTCAATTCCATCCATATACAGTAAATGATAGAGCGGATATGAAAAAGGCTCTTGAATGGGGTGCAACGGGGCTGTTCACTAATTATCCTGATGTATTCAGCGAGGTACTAAGAGAGTACAAGCATGATAATCACAATGAAAATGGGAATTTATAAGGTTACTAAATAAGAGTTTCATATGTGAGTCCCGGTTTTCCGGGGCTTTTTTTGTAATGAAGGGCAAATAATTATTGGGGAAATTAGGTGGTCTTAGGCTTAGCAGGCTTTTTGACGGGTATATCAAATGTATTAAAAATATTTTAGGAGGTTGATTATGAAAGCTGTCACTTTTCAAGGAGCAAAAGAGATACAGGTAAAACAAGTTGAAGATCCGAAACTGCAGCAAAAGGATGATATCATCGTCCGAGTGACTTCAACGGCTATTTGCGGATCCGATCTCCATATATATCAGGGTGCTTTGCCCACGCATAAGGATTATGTCATTGGCCATGAACCGATGGGCATCGTTGAAGAAGTGGGTCCTGAAGTAACGAAGGTGAAAAAAGGGGACAGGGTTGTCCTGCCTTTTAACATTTCTTGTGGGCACTGTTATTATTGTGAACATGATATGGAGAGTCAATGTGATAATTCCAATCCCAATGAAGCGGTGGATACAGGCGGATACTTTGGTTTTACGGAACGATATGGGAACTATCCAGGCGGGCAAGCAGAATATTTAAGGGTCCCATATGGAAACTTCATGCCGTTTGTCATCCCAGAGTCATGTGAACTTGAAGATGAGGCACTATTGTTCATGTCCGATGTGCTGCCAACCGCATATTGGAGTGTAGAGAATGCTGGCGTCAAGAAAGATGATACTGTAGCGGTACTTGGCTGTGGGCCGATTGGCTTGATGGCTCAGAAGTTCGCTTGGATGAAAGGCGCAAAAAGGGTCATTGCAATCGACAATCTTCCTTATAGGCTCAATAGGGCAAAACAGATGAATAAGGTTGAGGCGTATAACTTCGATGAGTATAACGATATGGGCAGCTACATTAAGGAAATCACTTCAGGCGGGGCCGATGTGGTCATAGATTGTGTGGGGATGGACGGCAAGAAATCAACGATCGAGGCGATTGAGCAAAAGCTGAAACTTCAGGGCGGAACGTTAAGTGCGATCGAGATTGCACTTAACGCCGTACGTAAATTCGGTACGATCCAACTGACTGGAGTATACGGATCCAAATATAACATGTTCCCATTAGGCAATTTATTTGAAAGGAACATTAACCTGAAAATGGGGCAAGCACCAGTCATTCACTACATGCCAAAGCTCTTTGATAAAATCATGGCTGGAGAGTTCGACCCCACGGAAATCATATCCCATAAAGTCCCTCTCGAAAAAGCGAGTGAAGCTTATCAAATCTTTAACGATCACGAAGATGAATGCATTAAAGTGGTGTTAAAGCCATAATGTGATAGCGTGATAGGATACTTACAATAAGGCAGTTTACATTTGAAATAAAAAATATTCACAGTTAGCTGTCTTGTTTTTTCTTGTTCTTGTTCTTTTTCTTAGCTCTTCCCCCAATAACCGTCAATAATGATAACTAAAATATGATTAACTTACATTTGTTAAATGAATGGATAGAATTAATATATCTATAAACATCAAAAAGGCTCTTAACTAATAAGAGCCTTTTTACATGCATGATTACTCTGTTGACTATTCGCGTAAGGCTGATTCTTCCTTTTTTGAATCTATTGAGACCGGGCTAAGATAATTCATAGGTGTTTACCTTAATAATGAATTTTATGGTAACTCAAATGCTTAAAAGATACTATAAAAATAAACCAACAATAATAACACTATCTATTATTTTGAAAAGATTTCTTTTGCATTGTCCATGGCCATTTTATTTCCTAGTGCTGAATAGTCAAGCCATGGCTGGTCCGGAACTACGTAAACATGTTTTCCTTTAACTGCTTTCAACCCTTTCCAAATGGGTGTATCTTCTAACTGCTTAAAAGCTGTCTGAGACTCATCGTCACCGTTGACAATGACAAATATAGCATCTGCATCGAAATCTGGAAGAACTTCTTGAGATATGACTTCGTAAGGTAGATTTTTATCAATGTCTTCAACACCATTAGCAGGTTTAAAACCTAAATCCTGAAATAAGATAGGTCCCATTGGTCGTTTAGTACTAAATACTCGTAATTCCTTTGCCGTAACACGCATGGCCATAACTTTACTGCCTTCACCAAGTTTATTTTTAATTAAATCTTTCACTTCTTTCGTTTGTTTTTCATAATCTGAAATGAATTTTTCTGCTTGCTGTTGACGATTGACAAGTTTACCTACGGACTTTAAATGATCTCTCCATGTTCCTTCATCAAGATTAAATACATGAGTCGGTGCAATTTTTTCATATTTTGATACATCTTGTCCTGAGAATTCCTTATCAAGATAAATCACGGAGGGGCTTAGTTCAATCAACGCTTCCATATCTGGATCTTTTACAGGTCCAAGCTTTTGCGTATCTTTTAATTGATCCTTCACATGAGGCAGAAAATCTTTTAAATCTCCACCAATAACAGAACCAACTGGAGTTATACCTAATGCCAGCAAATCATTTGTTAGGTGGATGGAAAGTGAAGCGATTCTAGGTTCTTCGCTCCCAGGTTTATTTTTTTGTGCTGATTTACTACCATTTGAAGAAGTTTGTCCGCAAGCCGACAAAATAAGAATTAACATAATGCTATATAAAATAGTAAGTTTCTTGTTCATTTTTTTCTCCTATTGAAAAGTTATTTTGTTTTTGTGAGCAAATAAAGAAAATACGGAGCTCCTATAGCAGCGACTACTATACCAGCTGGAATAGCATTTGGCTGAAATAAGGATCGACCAATGGTATCCGCAAGCACTAAAATAATGAGCCCTATAAGTCCTGCAACAGGAAGGAAATGTTGGTACATTGGGCCAACAAGCCGACGGGCAAGATGAGGGGCGACTAGACCAATAAATCCAATACCGCCGGCCATCGCAACACTCGCACAGGACAAACCAACAGCAGTTACCAGCATCAGCAAACGTTGTTTTTGAACAGAAGCACCAAGTCCAGCTGCTACGTCATCACCAAGTGATAAGGCATTTAATGTGTTAGATTGGAACCAAGCATAAGGTGCTAAAATAAGGATCCACGGAAAAAGGGCAATAACATGAATCCAATCTCTTCCCCAAACATTTCCAACTAACCATCTTGAAGCAAATGAGTAGGTTTCTTCATCAAGACGAAGAGACAGAAAAAGTGTAATAGCACTAAAACCAGCAGAAATTGCAATTCCAATGAGAATAAGTCGAATGGGCAATATGCCCTTGTAACGATCATATGCAAGTAAAACAATAAGAAAAGCAGTTAAGATTCCGCCTAAAAAGGTAAATAACGGTATAAGAATTGATGCTTCTTCATCTAATGAATGAAAATATGTAACAAAGATAATGAGACCAAAGGAGGCACCTGCATGTAAGCCTAAAATTCCTGGATCTGCCAAAGGGTTACGTGATAATCCTTGTAAGATTGCTCCTGAAATTCCTAATCCAACTCCCGCCAACATGGTAATCAAGATTCGTGGCATACGGTAATCAAACAGCACAGTAGAACTTTTAAAATCACCGTAGCCAAAAAGTGTTTGGATTACTTTTAAAGGTGAAATCTGCAATGTACCTGTATTCAAGCTTATTAATACTGCAACTATACTAATTAAAATAAATACCATAGTAACTGTATATGCCCTTTTGTTGTCTGCATTCATAAGGTTTTTCACCTATAAATCCCTCCCTACTTTACGAGCAATATAGAGAAAAAAAGGAACACCGACAAGGGCTACCATTATACCAATAGCCAGCTCTCTAGGTGGGTTCAACGTACGAGCTCCCAGATCAGCCAGTATTAACAGTATCGAACCCAGTAATGCTGACATTGGAATGATGAGCTGATAATATCCTCCAACCAATTTTCGTGAAATATGTGGGATTACAAGTCCAACAAAACCTATTGAACCAGCGGCCGAAACAGAAACTCCTGCCAGAATAACGGTTATTATCATTCCGAGTATTCTGATACGATTCGTATTCACACCAAGATTGGTGGAGATATCATTGCCCATTGAAATAAGTGACACAGATCGCCCTAACGATATTGCCCAAATAATAGCGATAAGAATAATAGGAGCTAATACTTTCAAATGATTCCACTTTATCCCCGCAACACCTCCCGCATACCAAAATGCTAAATCTTGACTCAAATCATAATAAATAGCCACTCCTGAACTAAGTGAATGTAAGAGCGCTGCTATCACTGCACCTGAGATTGTTAATCGAATGGGTGTTAATCCTCCTGGCACAGATGATCCAATAACAAAAATGCATAATGTACTCAATACAGCTCCAATAAATGAAAAAATCATCAAAAGAGAATATGGAATGTTTGGAAAGAAAGCAAAACTAAGGGCTACCACAAACATTGACCCTGCGTTAATTCCAAGTATTCCTGCGTCAGCTAAGGGATTGTGGGTTACTCCTTGCAATAATGCACCTGCAACTGCAAAAGCTGCTCCGACTAATGCTGCGCCAATAACCCGTGGAAGCCGTAGTTCGTGGATAATCTGTTGCTGTGTCAGTGTAGGATTATAATTAAAAACCGCTGACCACACCGTATTGAAGGTAACGTCTTTTGCCCCAAATGTTACAGCCAAAAACATGGACACAACTAATCCAAGAATCACCAGGATGAATAAACACATTAGCAGAAAAACATTTGAACGATTTTTAAGTTCCTTTAGAGAGTGAGTATGTAACATTTGTTAGTTCATCCTTTACTTTTCGATGCGTGAAATTGATAATCATTATCACGATGAGTATAACTTTACTCCTTGTTGAAATCAAACTATTTTTCAATATATTAAAATATTGAATAATTGATATGTGTTTCCATAGCTCTTCTAAAGTCAGTAGAATTGTAGAAGATCATAAGTACAAAAATAAGCGGATGAACATTCAAAATCTATTATTATGATAAGGGAAAAAATGAGTTGATGTTCCAAAAAGACACGTTGCAAAAGTGAACTTGAATAAGGGTTTTTGGTAATGAGATGGAGCATTTATATTATATAATGATAGTGACAAAAGGAGGATGTATAGATGGTATATAATTCGGCAGCAGAACTTTGTGAAGGGTTTGGGTATCCGCCCGTTCATGTTAAATTGACGATAGAGATCCTCGATGAGAGATTGGGACCAGTAACGGCGGAAGCAGAGATTGCCATCAAGCCTGTTAAGTCAAAGGAATATCTAGAAGTATTGGTGGAAGAATTGGAATCGGAGCATATCTTTGCTGATGAAAATGGCAGTATCTATGGCAGCTTCGGCATCGATCAAAGCATCCAGATATATGATGAAGTCCTGACTACCATTCCGTTCGAAGAGTTAATAGGAAAGGAAAAATGGAAAGAGACAATTGAGGAATCAATCACTGTGGATAAGCTAAAGGAACAACTGGGGAAATCCCTCAATGATTATCCATTCAGTGATTTGAGCGGAAAATATAAATTCAGGAAAAGATGTACGATAACGGAACTTCAATTCAAAGAATGTAACAAAACTGGAGAAGGCGAAATGCTTTCTCTTTTTTCGATGCCATCATAATCAAATGATTATAGTGACACAATCCGTTAGATTTTTTAAACATACACAATGTCAAGGAGAGATCAATAAGGTTTTTTTTATGGTTTCAACATACATTTTTTTATGGTTTTACATAGGGTAATATATTGATAAGGGCTTTTACAAGAAAACGAAATTTATATTTTAAAAGATAAAAAGGAGAATATATGAAAATTGGTTTGGTACGGCATTTTAAGGTGGCACATGAATTTCCCACTGGGAGACCTGTGACGGCGGATGATATGAAGCAATGGTTTGAGGACTATGATGCAGCGGATATCATTTACGGAACGACTTTATTTGGTGTGGAGGAATGGCAGGAATGTTATAGCAGTGATATGTCGAGAGCTATCAAGACAGCGGAACATATCTATCCAGGTACGGTTCATCGGATGGAGGAGCTGCGGGAAATACCTTCCCCCCCACTTAAAGGAAAGGTTAAGCTGCCGTTCATCCTTTGGGCCATCTGGATTCGCTGCTGCTCGGTAATCAACAAGCAGACAAGGGCGGAAATTAAGATCGCAGAGCGAAGGATCAATAAAGTATTGGATGAAGTCTTAGCAAAGGGGGAAAGGGATGTTCTGATCGTGAGTCATGCCGCCCTCATGGTATATATGAGGAAAGAGCTGATACGACGGGGGTTCACCGGTCCAAAATTCAAAATTGCCAGTAATGGAAAGCTTTATGTATTTGAAAGATGAAAAAGGGGAAATATTGGGTGTACCACCAGAAAGGGTAAGTCATTTTTGCTGATTTTAAGAAAGAGGAAGGCATTTTCCGAATAGTTATTCTTTTTTTATTGGTTGTGGTTTATTATTGTAATAGTGTAATTTTTACGAATTCAATAATAGGGAAAGAGGGGTGGACATTTTGCTGAAGGCAGTTTTTTTTGATTTAGATGATACATTACTATGGGATCAGAAAAGTGTAAAAGAGGCTTTTGTGGCCACATGCGAAGTGGCTAGGGAGAAATATGATCTGAATGTGGACGAGTTTGAAGAAGCGGTGCGAAAGGAAGCACGTGAGCTTTATTCTTCTTACGATACATATGCATTCACTCAAATGATCGGAATCAACCCATTTGAGGGATTATGGGGGAATTTTCAGGATGATCATGATGAATTCCGGAAGATGGCCGGGATTGCACCGGCTTATCGGAAAGAAGCGTGGACGAGAGGTTTGAAGGCATTAGGGATCGATGATCCGGAATTTGGGCTTGAACTGGCAGAACGTTTCCCGGCCGAGAGACGCAAAAAGCCATTTATCTATGAAGAATCATTCCGTGTTCTGGATGAATTAAAAGGGAAGTACAAATTGCTATTGCTTACGAATGGATCTCCTGAACTACAAAATACCAAACTTGAAATTACGCCTGAACTGGTTCCTTATTTCGACCAAATCGTGATATCAGGCGCATTTGGACGAGGTAAACCAGATGCCTCCATTTTTGAGCATGCTTTGGAAATCATGGGGCTTGATAAGGATGAAGTATTGATGGTCGGCGATAATTTAATGACCGATATCCTTGGAGCATCACGGGTAGGCATAAAGTCGGTCTGGATAAATCGCCATGATAAGGAACGGAATGAAGTGCTTCCAACCTATGAAATCAAGCATTTAGAGGAGCTATTCCCCATCCTTGAGAACCTGGGGAATTAATTGGCAGTACTACTTCAAATTACAAATTTTGGAGAGTTGTAAAGGAAGTACTAGGTCTTTTAAAGTATTTACAGAATGAAAAGGGTGATATATAGTTACCCTGTAATCAATTAAATTATTCAGACTAGGGGTGTCCAATAAAAGTTGGGCTGAGAGAGAAGCGCTTAAGCTTCTTAACCCTCAGGACCTGATCTGGTTCATACCAGCGTGGGGAAGTTAGAATCTACTAAACAATGACATTTCAATTGGTCATTTCTGTAGTCATACTAACGCTAGCCGGGTCTTAAATATGAGATCTGGCTTTTTCGTGCGAAATGGATTGGATTTTGTCCTTTTTAAATAAACTTAAAAAGGAGAAATGAAATCATGATGAGTAATTCTGTAAATGACATGAACGTTTCAATTATGTCTAGTTTTGCCGGAAGTAAAAAAGTCTATGTTGAGGGATCTAGACCTGATATTAAAGTACCTATGCGTGAAATTAAGCTAAGTCCGACTACAGGGGCATTCGGCGAAGAGGAAAATCCGCCTTTACGAGTATATGACACAAGCGGTTTTTATACGGATTCAGATTATCCCATTGATATTCGTAAAGGTCTTGCCCCGATTAGACGAAGCTGGGTTCTGGAACGGGAAGATGTTGAAGAGTATGATGGCCGTGAAATAAAGCCCGAAGATAACGGGTATAAGAAAGTTGAGTCACAATCCAACGCCGAAGTTTTTCCTGGATTGAAAAGAAAACCATTGCGTGCAGTGAAAGGGCAAAACGTAACCCAGCTCCATTATGCCCGTAAAGGTATCATTACTCCAGAAATGGAGTTCATTTCGATCAGGGAAAATGTAGCCCCTGAGTTTGTAAGAGAAGAGGTAGCTAGCGGGCGGGCGATCATTCCGGCAAATATTAACCATCCTGAAAGTGAGCCCATGATCATCGGACGTAATTTTCATGTGAAAATAAATGCGAATATTGGAAATTCCGCGGTTAGTTCATCGATCGAAGCTGAAGTGGAGAAAATGACTTGGGCTACACGATGGGGTGCAGACAATATAATGGATCTTTCCACCGGAAAGAATATTCACACGACCCGGGAATGGATTATCAGAAATTCACCTGTGCCAGTTGGGACGGTTCCGATATATCAAGCATTGGAAAAAGTGAATGGAGTCGCGGAGGATTTAAATTGGGAAGTTTTCCGGGATACATTAATCGAGCAGGCTGAGCAAGGTGTCGATTACTTCACCATACACGCTGGTGTGCTTTTGCGATACATCCCCATGACAGCAAAGCGAGTTACGGGAATCGTTTCCCGAGGGGGCTCCATCATGGCACAATGGTGCTTGGCCCACCACCAAGAAAGTTTTCTCTATACTCACTTTGAAGAGATTTGTGAAATCATGAAGGCTTATGATGTCTCTTTCTCATTAGGTGACGGCCTCCGTCCGGGATCCATTGCAGATGCAAACGATGAGGCACAATTTGCTGAATTGGAAACACTTGGGGAACTGACGAAGATTGCTTGGAAGCACGATGTTCAAGTCATGGTGGAGGGACCCGGTCACGTACCGATGCATTTGATTAAAGAAAATATGGATAAGCAGCTCGAAGTCTGTCAAGAAGCACCATTCTATACCTTGGGACCATTGACAACGGATATAGCTCCTGGATACGATCATATCACTTCTGCGATTGGTGCTGCCATGATTGGATGGTTTGGAACTGCCATGCTTTGTTATGTGACACCGAAAGAGCATTTGGGACTTCCGAATAAAGAGGATGTTCGGGTAGGGGTCATAACTTATAAAATTGCGGCCCACGCAGCTGACCTTGCTAAAGGTCATCCGCATGCAAGAAAACGGGATGATGCCCTTTCGAAGGCTAGATTCGAATTTCGTTGGAGAGATCAATTCAATCTTTCCCTCGATCCTGAAAGGGCGGTCGAATATCATGATGAAACTCTTCCGGCTGAAGGTGCCAAAACGGCTCATTTCTGTTCAATGTGCGGCCCAAAATTCTGCAGTATGAGAATCTCTCAGGACATCCGTGATTTGGCGAAGGAAAAGGGTCTGGGTTTTGAGTCGGTAATTGATGAAGGGCTTAAAGAAAAAGCGAATGAATTCAGGAAAACGGACGGGGAAATCTATCAATGATTCCGACGAGAGGGAGAATTCGATGAATCGGGTAATCCAGATAAAAGTTGAAATGAAACAGTTGGAAACTCAATTGGAACAATTGAAAAGAGAGCTGAACATTTATCGGGAGAATTGTAATCATGAATTTGTCAAGAATGATTATAGTCAACAATGTACAAAGTGCTACTTAATCGAAAGTCTGCAATGGTAGTGATGCCTTAATTGTCCTTTCATTATCGGAATTAATCCCTTAATCATGTTGGGCATTCAATCACAAAGTCAACATGATTAAGGGGATATTTCATTACTATTTACAAACTTGTTTTAGTAATATGGAGAGGAGGAGGGACAAGCCATCCCTTTTCCTTATTCAATCTTAGGAAGTCAGCACCCAATGACGCTTTTTTGGTATGGAATTGTGCGAACATCTGTGCAATATCTTCGCGGATGCATTGACCCATGATCTGGCTGCAAGCAACTAATCCTGCATTGATATCGATTGATACTGAAGCACAGATTTCAGGATCTTGAAGTCGTGCCCCAACGGGAATATCCTCTAAATTTGCTTTAGGCCTTTCAGGTGGTGATGGAGGCAGTCCCACGTTATTTTCTTTTAATAATAATTCAATTTGGTCACTTTCCTGTTTCCCTTGATTGATCACTTCTACAAGTAATTTATGCAGGTCCTTATCACCAGTATGATTAAGCATAGTTTGATGACATGCAATCAAGCCTTTTGTTGTTGTTAGAAATGCCCATGTTCCAAATACCTCACCGTAATGCATAGGCTCTTCTTTCGGATTTCCGCTTAAAATTCCCATAACCATCCTCCTTAAGAATTTCACAATTTAACGTAGTTAAGTTACCCTGTACTAATCCATGTATGCATCGTTAATTCTTGGAAAACGTTGGAGTGATTTTAGCCTTTTATTCCTTGTAGCCATTCTTGATAACATTCATCACAGAGCATTTCATTTCTATCCATGTCAGTAACTTGAAACGTTACAACATGGATTTTTTTTCCTTCCGTTTCATCAGTACAATAGAAGCTTTTATGTGTCATTAGAAATCCTCCCATTCAAATAAAAGTTTTTATAGTTTAAAACGTCATGTTTTTTTTATACAGATAACATGACTGCAGCTTAATTGGTCTTCTTGGAAGAGTTTAGATTGAATAATCCTGTTTGGGTTTAACATACTAAACTTGTTCGCATGATTGATAAAACGAGGAGGGAAATACAATGCAAAACCAATATCAACAAGGGCAAGTACACCAGAACATGCAAACGGGTGCCATCCCCCCACAAATGAATCACGGTGGTCACGAAGTATTCGATGTACATGAAGTGTTGTCTGGAGCGATTGTTACTTTAAACACTTACACTCTTTTGCGTCAGCATGTACAGGATCAGGAATTGATGGACATTCTGGATCGTCAATATCAGTTCATCCAAGATGAATATAATATTACATTGGAGTGCTTCCAAACGGGCCAGGATCCTTCTAAACGGACTCAGAGCTACAAAATGAATCAAGGTAACGATTTTATATATGGATTGACACCCACACAGCCAAAGAAACCTTTGCGATCCGTCTCGGAAATTACGGATGAATGCATTTCAGCCATGATGCTGGGAGCTGTCAAGTCTACAGCATCCATGAAAGCGATGTCAGCGCTTGAAATAACGAATCCGGTGGTACGCCGCGTATTAGCAGATTCCGTTCCGAACTGCATTGAAATGGCATATGAGATTTCGGTATATCAAAACAAACATCATTACTACCAAGTTCCACAGCTTGCACAGCAGGATATGCAACAAATGATGAATTCGTATGCACCCGTTCAAGGAAATAACAACAACATGAGTCATTAAAAGCATTTGTTAAGAACATGAAGAAGGGATAGGACTAACTCTCCTATCCCTTCTTTATCATTGTTTCATCTGGTTTATTTCCTGGATGCATTCCTGGACGAGGGTTACAGCCTGACTCATGGTGGCTCCTCCGCCAAATGCTGCGGTCACACCAATGGCTTCAAGAATTTCTTGTTCGGAACAGCCTTGATCAAGACACCCTTTTGTATGGTAGATAATACAGTATTCATCTTGTGAATATAAGCTTATTCCTAGTGCGATAAGCTGTTTTTCTTTCTGGGATAATTGACCTTCTTTAAAGCACTCTTCCGTAAACGAATTGAATTTCTCTGCGAGATCAGGCATTTTATGCGTAAAGACACCGATTCCAGCTTTATAATCACGAAGAGCATTTTCAGTAGAATTGTTAGCTTCAAATTCCATTTTCCATTCAGCTCCATCCTAAATTTTTTTCATCAAAAATTAGTATGAGCTAAATGCTGGACGATTAAACAGAAACATAGGAGTTCACCAAAGTAATCATGGAACCGTCCTTCCTACAAGGCAAGTGAACCCTTAGGCCGGGTGGCTTTGAACCATTGATAGCAAAGGATGCAAATAAGTGCAAAGTCAATGGCATCACCGGCATAGTACATTAACATTCCTCCATTTTCCGCTTGTTCCTTGGTGACCCCGCTTGGAGGGTGGGCAAAAATATATTTAGAAAGGATATCATGGCCGGCCAGTGAAATTGTAAATACGATAGCTCGAAACATGAAGCTGAACCTGTGGGGCGCAGGGTCCATATAAATCATGGACGCAGTGAATAGATAGCCCGCTATGAACATGTGAAAATGCACCAATGCATGTAGAAGGGCATTCTGATGCATCAACCCGTTTAACCCAGTCGTATAAAGTATCCAGAGTCCCCCAATATTAAGCGCGGAAGCAGTGATTGGATTACTTAAAATACGCAGCGGCCAACTTTTCAACAGCTTTGAAAGGCGTCTTGCTGATTGTACATCAAGTGTTCGCAGTGCAAGAGTAATAGGTGCAGCAAGCACGAGTTGGATGGGTACAATCATTCCAAGCAGTAAATGACCAACCATGTGCGCCGTGAAGTCCATATGCGCGCGATTGGCGATGGGGCCTATAATTGCAGAGGCTGCACAGATGGTGCCAAGAATCCAAAAGAACGTACGGTATAAGGGCCATTTTTTATAGCGGCGAGTCGAAATTACGACAGCTGCGATATAAATAATTATAACAATAGAGAAAAGAATCAATAAAATCGGTTCAAAACCAGTTCCATTATCATGAATATGTCCATTACTGTGCATTGCGGCCGTCTTCTTTCATTTTAAGTAAGCTGCTCCTTGTTTGAATGACGATGGTAATGCCGATCAGTATCATGATTGTGGCAGCAATGTTCCAAATCAAGTCGTATGGGAGAATATCGACATTGTAACGGATTTGATGGAGACGCATTAGCTTGTGCTGGATGGTCCCGTCATATAACTGAAAAGAACCTGCCCCGAGTAAAACTCCTCCTATCCACCTTTTCAGCCATAATCCCTTTCGGCGGCGAAGGTCAGCGAACATGAACAGAGACCCGACCGTTGCGAACCAGCTTAGGGCATGAAATAAACCATCCGAGACAAGTCCGATGCTGGATGTGGACTTGTCATAGAAATGGTGCCAATGTAATAGTTGATGAAAGATGGCCTCATCGATGAATGCCACCAATCCAATCCCGAATAGAAAACCGGACCATAGATTACGGGCGGAATAAGTATATCGTAATTCTGAAATGGATTGATTTTTTTGATTTCGGGGCCTGAAATCCATTTTCCATCCTCCTTTTAAGTTTCTTTATACGTGGTTGGTTTTACCATATATGGTTCTTTCTACTTTACCCTGTATTGTAAAGTTATAGACAGGTAAATGGATCTTTTATAAATCTAATTAGTGATCCATTCATAGTCCTAGATAATCCTTGGATTATTAGTTCAATGATCATTGTTAATTGCATGTAAATTTTTTCTAATTATTGTTCATTATAACTGGATTCATGTTTCAAGCATGGACAGGCGGGTAATAAAAACCTAGAAAGTCAACTTATAATAAAAGGAGGAGTTAATATGTTTCGTCATCAAAAAGAATTGCAATTTGAAGTTAAGGTAGAGCGGCCAGATCCGATGCTTGCACGGCAAATTCAGGAAGTGTTAGGTGGACAGTTTGGGGAAATGACTGTCATGATGCAATATCTTTTTCAAGGCTTTAACTGCCGTGGGGAAGAAAAATACAAAGATATGCTGATGGATATTGGTACAGAGGAAATTGGACATGTAGAGATGCTTTGTTCGCTCATTAGTCAATTACTTGATGGCGCTTCTCCGGAAGATCAGGCAGAAGCCGCAAAAGATCCTGCTACAGCAGCGATCATGGGTGGAATTAATCCCCAGCATTTGCTCGTAAGCGGACTTGGCGGACTGCCAACCAACTCGAATGGGGTGCCTTGGAACGGATCTTATATTGTAGCGAGCGGAAATCTATTAGCGGACATGCGATCGAATCTGCATGCCGAAAGCCAAGGACGCCTTCAAGTGGCCCGTTTATATCATATGACCAAAGATGAAGGGGTACGTGCTACCTTCCGTAAAATGTTAGCCCGTGATCGTTACCACCAATATCAATGGATGGCGGCCATTGCAGAACTTGAAGAAAAAAATGGCGTTGTCGTTCCCGCGTCATTCCCACCGGAAGCGGAAATGGAATCTCAGCCGGAAGCGTACGAATTCTGGAACTTGTCAGAAGGTAATGAATCAGGAGACGGCCTGTGGGCAACAGGAAGAGCCCCAGATGGTACGGGGGATTTTGTTTATGTAGCTGAACCAGTTGCGAAAGGGCAGATTCCTAACCCTAAGGTTCCGGCAGCACAATTGCATCATGACCTGGATAGAAGTCAATCGCTTAATAAAAGGTAATAGAACTTTTCAAAAAAAGCTCGATGGCCTATAAAGGGACATCGGTTTTTTTATGTTTACAAAATCTGATTATTTGCGTGTGGATATGATTTGGGGTAGCATAGTTTCCATCTTCAAGACACCATTTTAAAGGATGGTCACTAATTTAAATAGTAAGAAGTGGAACAAATGAAAGCAGTAGGTGCAGAACAATGACTATTTAAAGGTTTTTCCACGCCCATGCCGGAAAAGGGCGAATATTAATTAAGGTGAAAGCCTCTGCGGTAAATAGTAGAACGGATATTGTTTCACGAGAAGGGAAATCCGGTAAATGGCCAATCCAATATTGGGGATTGAAGTTTCTGGGGAAGTGGTGGAGAGGGAAAAGGTAGAGCTAATGGCAGATTGATTGAAGAATGAAATATGGACAAAGTATAATGAATATATACAAAGTCAAGATACTCTTCGTCGGTATCTGTCTAAAGGGGGAATCTTAATGAATGAACTGAATGCATTATTCAGGAAAAGAATAGGGCTCCAGGAAGATGTGAAACTGACATTTGAGAAATTAGATGAAATTCTCGATAAGACAGCGAAAACCATTCCTTTTGAAAACTTATCGATCATGGCATCCCATCTGAGTGATATCAATAAAGCGAATATCATGAACAAAGTCCTCGTGAGGAATGAGGGTGGATTATGCTATGAATTGAATGCAGCCCTTTATTTTTTCCTGAGGGAAAATGACTTTGATGTATTCTTGGTTCGGGGTGTCATCTATAATCAGGGGTGGATGACCATAGGAAGGACCCATGTCACCATCCTAATGAACCATGAAGGCCGAACTTATTTGATCGATACGGGTTTTGGCGGGAATCTGCCTTTAAAACCAGTTCCTTTGAACGGAGAAACGGTCGTTTCCCAAAATGGTGAATTCAGGATAAAAAAAGAAAGTACCGACCATGGAGATCATATCCTTGAATTAAAACTGAAACATAAAGATCGCGATTGGAGAATAGGGTATGCTTTCGATTCTTCAAAACCGGTAGGAAATGTAGCGGAACTTAATGAGGTCCAAACGATCATCAGGGAAAATCCCCAATCACCATTTAATAAGCATCCATTAATCACCCGTTTGACAAACAGCGGGAACATCACTTTAACTGATACATCCTTTACACAGTGGGAAGATGGGAAAGTGACGAAAGAAGAAATAGATGGAACACGATTTAAAGAGTTAATGAAACAGCACTTTGATAGATAGTGGAAAAAAGGACTGAATATCAAAGGCGGAAAGGAAGCGAATTTCTGAGAACATAGGCAAACTCGCTTTCTTCGATTTTGTCTACAGTCTAAAATACTAAAATATCCATTACGAAAGTTTATACTATTTATTCAATAGATTCGAATTCAGTGGGGTGAGAAGGATATGGAGAGGAAGAATCGATTGGTTTTTACTAGATCGAATGCAGCTGCTAAGCGAAAATTCGATGAAGCGATCACCATTTTGGAATATAGCGTAATGCTCGTTGAGCTCTTTGGATTAGAAGAGTTCAACAATATAATTGCCGGACAGTTAAGGCTGATTCTATGTGAAACGAAAAATACGCGCATAAAGCGGGAAAAGGTCACGATTGACCAATCCTTAATAAAGAAAATCAATCCTAACCCGAAATTGTATCCCATTAAAGACTCCATTCAAATGAGCAATGTTCATATTACGGAAGACCTCTTCGATTATACTAAACAGAGGATTGAGCTAAAGCTTTGGAGAAATCAAATTATCTATAAAACCGATATCGAAGGAAAAATCCAGGAAATTAAAATCATTGATTTTATTAAGGAAACAGCTAATAAGATTGGCGGTACACAAGCTGAATCAAGTTTCCCTAATAAGTCCATTATTTCGGATGGATATACCAAAATCATGTTAATAGGTATAGCGAAAGGGTTATTCAAATCCATAGGCAGGGATTATAAAAAACATGCCTCCATGAACCTTGCACATATCATACAAAAAATCGAACAATCAACTTTGGGGGACTAGACATAAGAAGGACTTTTGACCAAGTCCTTCTTGCTTGATTTCCAGGCAATATCCGGCAGGATTGATCACCTCAAATAACCTCTATCAATAAACCATCTCTTTTTACCTCGGTTAAACCACGCTCGAAAGCATGCTGTTCACTTTTGTTATTAAATAAGTAAGGTCATTAATATAGAAGAATGGGGATTTCCCTGATTACAATCAAACATTGGGGCCTTATATGTAAATGTAAAGGTCTTTTAAATTTACACTAAAATGCAGCTATAGATGATTGAGATAATTTATAATGATAGTCCGAATATAGTTTTACACATTATTGGAAAAATAGACTGAAAATAAAAAGAAGGAGATGATGATATGAAGGATTTTGATGGAAACCTTCCTGACGAATGGCTGGAATTAGTGACATTGGCAATGAAATCGGATGTTACAAAAGAGCAATTCAAAAAGTTTCTGCATGAAAAGTCGAATAGCAATAAAAGTAGCGATTGTGGTGGCTAAAAAGAATTCTGTTCAGCCACAGAAAGGTGATTTTTCTATCTGCGAAGAAAGGTTCTTCTTTTTTCAGAACTTTAATATTAACGCGACCAGGTTGAATTCAGGCAGGACTATTGCATAAAAAAAAGTATGAGGCACCATTTCTTTTGCCACGAGTCCCTCCATATTTTCTGCATATTTTATTGGTAAGATGGATGCAATCATAAAGGAGGTTTTATTCAATATGAAAGAAAGAACAAAATTGCCTATCATCCTATCATTATTAGCAGCCCTGTTTTTAGTCCTTGGTGCATGTTCCAACAGCGAGGATAAAAACGAAGAAGATAAGGAAGCAATGGAACATAGTGAAATGGACATGAACCATTCTAGCTCGGGTGATGTTCCTGAAGGATTAAAAGCTGCAGAAAATCCAACATATGAAGTTGGAAGTCAGGCGATTATCGAATCAGGTCATATGGAAAGCATGAAGGGGGCGGAAGCAACAATAGTGGGTGCATTTGATACGACTGCTTATGCAATTTCGTATACGCCTGCAACTGGCGGAAAAAAAGTGGAAAATCATAAATGGATCATACACGAAGAAATCAAAGATGCAGGTGAGAAGACTTATGAACCCGGAGCGAAGGTCACAGTAAATGCTTCTCATATGGAAGGGATGAACGGGACAGTCGCTGAAGTTGAATCTGCTGAAAAAACGACTGTTTATATGGTCGATTTCACACCGACTACGGGGGGAGAGAAAGTGAAGAACCATAAATGGGTAACGGAAAGTGAATTATCAGCGTCTGAATGATTTAACATCATGATTTGCAAAACAGAAAATAAGTCTTGGTTATCCTTCATGGTTACTTTTTTTTATGGATGAAACCAACAGGAACGTTTTACAAAAAAAGTTGTAAACAACTCGCATTTCTTCGAGTTTTTCTACGTCTGAAAGAATGGCAAACAAGCCATTCTTTTTTTGTGAATAAACTTTATTAGGAATTATTGTATGCAGTGGATTGTAAAACTTTAGTATCTGTTAATATGGATTTATCAAAATATAAAATGGGGTGCAAGTATGGTGACTGGATTAACTATTAGACCTTTTATCGAAAATGACTATGAGGCGCTGAGCAACTATTGTTTACCTATAGAACAAGCAATCTATACTTCTTTACCTTTGAAAGTTATCGAAGACTTCAGGAAGGATAAATATAACCTCCCCATGGTCATTTATTTAGATGAGGATTTGATTGGTTGTTTTGCCTTATATACGGATAAAGCGGGAAATCAATATACAAGTAATGAGAATGCGCTTCTTCTTAAATCATTCTCCTTGGATTTGCGCCATCAAAAAAAGGGGCTGGCTTTTAAGACTTTAAAAGTGTTGCCTGAGATGATCAAACTAAGCCATCCAGATAAAAATGAGATAATTCTAACAGTGCATCATTCGAATGCTCCAGCGATAAATTTATATAAAAAAGCTGGATTCGTTGACAAAGGATACAGATTTAACGGGGAAGAGGGGGAGGAATTTATTTTCCATTTTGCACTGGATTAAGGGAGCTTTAGTTGATTGACTTCCGGAATATATAGAGGGCAGTGGAACGTGTTTGCAACCTCGGGGGAGTATAGAAAAACAGCTCTCCCATGAGAGGTAAACAATAGGGGATCAATCAGTAATCAAAGGAAATGGGAATCTCCCATAGTATAGTCTCCGGTATGGATGGAATTTAATTAAATTTCCAAACACAGTAACTTAAAAATAAAGAGAAGTTAAACGCAAAATAAGCATCTAAATGATGCTTATTTTTTGGAAGGCATTCCATCCAACCTACCATGCAGGTGAATTTTCACCATAATATTAATATGGATACGATATGTTCAGAATTCATGGTATCCATCCTACAATTTCTAAAATCGTCAGAATGATCTCAAAGACAATGAGAATCACAATGATCCATTCAACGAATAGTCCCCTGATCGAATGGCTGATGTTAGAAAACCCATCCATAATGTTATATAAAATTTCGGTTTTACTTTTCAAGATTTTATACCGATCATTCAATTCAAAAAAATCAAGCATTCTGTCATAAAATTCGCCGGCAATACTGCTTGTCCATGTAATATCAGGTTTATCCAGAATCATGATATACGCTAGGGTATTGTACTCGTGACGCACGATTTTTGCCGTCGTCCTCGCTAGTTCCTTATTGCCGATTCTCAGCTTGCCTTTTTCCAGTCGGTCTATCATGGCTTCGAGCTTGTCGTGAATTTTTCCGAGTTGTTCTTCGGTTTTTTCTAGTGCCACCGATTTTGCGAGAATAGTGGAAATTAATTCAGGGTAGAAAAATTCATATTTAGGCACAACTACAAATTCGTCTGTCAAATTGATGTTTTCAGTTTCACTGAAGTGAAGGCTGTAATCGTCTGTATATCTATCTACATTAGCGAGATCAATGTCCGGCTCGAATGAATGGATAAAGGATGAAAATTCCTTAATCTCATCCGCTTGTGAGTAATTAATGAAGACAATGCTGCCAAAGGAAAAAACCAGCACCTGTTGCGATTCGTCCACATTTTTATTAAGGATGGAACTTAGAATAACGCCTTTAAGGATTAAAGGCTCTTCCCAGGTGAATTTTTTAGGGATGCCGCAATGAATGGCGATTTTGTTCAAATCAATTTCGTTAGTGATTGCATATGCTTTAAAGGTAATTGGTTCCATCTATATCACTCTCTTCAGCAAATTGGTCTTTTTTCGATTCTATTCTATTCTTACAAAAACATGCTTAATAATTCTTGAAGGTAGAAAAAGTTTACTGACTGGTGTCTAAACCAATAAACTCCATTAAGGATATAAAAAATAATCAAGTCTAATCTTTGGGTTTTATGCTCTACACTCCCAATTCCTTTTAGCTGACTTAAAATACAATAGTTTATATGTAAGAGGGCGACTCCAGTAAATGGATCGTCCTTCTTTATTTTGCTACGAATACTGATCCTCCCGGTTATGTCATTACTGAAATTTAACGAAAACATATAAAAGTTCATGAGAACTTTACTTTTATTTACAGAATTCTCATATTGATGTCAATATTCAGTAATACATGTTTGTTATAATCGATTGACGGTTTTAAATGTGATTGGAAAAGGGTCTTCTAAAAATCCTTCATTTACAGATAAGTAGCAGGCTGATTGAAGATGACTGAATAGTAGGAGTGAACAAAAATGGAGGAATCTATAAATCTATATGAGCTTACATTTAGTGAAGAAGATAGATATGTAATCATTACGAATGCTTATCCACATGAAGATCAGTTATATCGGAATGGGTTTATCCACCGAAGAGTCAAGGCTTATTTGGATGAGGGTTTGAAGGTTGATGTCTTTGTTTTGCATCCTGCCTATAAAAATGCAGAAAAGTATACGTATGAAGATGTGCCTGTTTATCGAGGAGCTGAACAGCATCTGCGCATTTTCTTAAATCATAAAGTACATAAAAAAGCGCTTATTCATTTTGTTAATCCAAAAATGGTACAAGCGATAAAAGAAACGAACACAGATTTACCGATTATCACCTGGATTCATGGATTTGAAACGGAGGCATGGCATAGAAGATGGTTTAATTTTCTTGAAAGCCCTGAAAGCTTGAGGAAGATACTTGAAATGTCGGACGACTATTATGTAGAACAGCTTTCTTTTATGAATTGGTTTTATCAAACGAAGGAATTGGATACAACATTTGTTCATATTTCCAAATGGTTCAAAGAACATATTGCGGAATGTGACGCAAGAGCAGAATCGAAAAATTCAGTAATCATTCCTAATGTAATAGATGACAATCTGTTTTCATTTATGGAAAAGCCAGTTGAAAAGCGGACAAAAGTCCTTTCAATCAGGCCATACGCTTCACGAAAATACGCCAATGATTTATCGGTGAAAGCGGTGTTGGAACTATCGAAGAGACCATACTTCGATAAGTTGGAATTTGCATTTTATGGTGATGGAAAATTGTTCGATCAAACCGTTGAGCCAATCCGGGATTTTGAGAATGTAACGATTCATAAAGGTTTCCTATCTCAGGAGCAAATCGCTGCATTACATAAGGAGTATGGAATTTTCCTTTGCCCGACCCGTTTGGATTCTCAAGGGGTTTCTATGTGTGAGGCAATGTCGAGTGGGCTAGTGCCGATTTCAACAGATATTACGGCAATCCCGGAATTCGTAAAACACGACGTTACTGGCCTTCTAACAAAACCTGAGTCCCCTATCGAAATTGCCGATGCAATAGAGCGTTTATATTACAACTCGGACGTATTTTTAAGAGTGTCAAAACAAGCTTCTCAGTCGATTCGAGAAAAATGCGCGGTAGATGTTGTTATTAAAAGAGAATTGGAGATTATCCAAGGTTAAATGAGGGGAGTTTTTTCAATATGGACGAACGAAACGAATATTGGAAAACTATGTATGAGGAACTTGAATTACAAATGAAAGACATGATGTCCATGACATTGGAGCTCATAGAGGGAAGTGGCACTGAAAAGCAAAAAATAATTGAGAATATTACAAAAGAAAATAATATGCTGCGGGAAGAATTAGAAAAAAGTAAGATGGCCCAAAAAGAAAATATTAAGCTTAACAAAGAAATACGAAGACTTAAGTTATTAGAACACAAATTCAACGTTACATATGCAGGGAAATTCACGTTAAAATATCTTGCGCTTAAATCATCTATTAAAGAACAAATAAAAAAATAAAAATTCATATCAGATTTCAGTCATTGGAGTGAAAACTTTGAATTCACATGAACTAGTTGAAAACAGAAAAATGAAGGTGCTTCTATTTGGCTTTATTGACATGAATTCAATGGATGGATCTGCAGTATTTTTATCTTCCTTAGCATCGACAATTGCTTTAGATTCCAACATCGAAGTTGACTTACTTTTAGCTAGCCCGGTCAAACGTGATATCTTAATTCAGCCTCTTGAGAAATT
This sequence comes from Peribacillus sp. YIM B13472, assembly GCF_042788005.1. Lineage (NCBI taxonomy): Bacteria > Bacillati > Bacillota > Bacilli > Caryophanales > Bacillaceae > Peribacillus > Peribacillus sp. YIM B13472. Next base: position 54,841 of record NZ_JBHZPG010000017.1, on the reverse strand, counting down.
TGATAATATAACCATTCTCAATCCTTTTGCTGATCCTTTTTTTGAAGCCAACGATGATGAATGGGTAAAAAAAGGTGTCATTGATTTTGATATAGCTGAAATGCTCATTTCTCATTATTGGAGTCAAAAGGGATATGATTGGCTATTTGTAAGAAGCATTGAGACTGTTGAAAAAATAGCAAAGCATAAGCATATCATAAAGAATACATTAGTTTATGCTACAGGATTGACTCACATAGGTCAGGATGTTAATGAAGAAAAATTTGAGAGCATCAAAAATATATATGATCAGTGTGCGTATTTCTTATGCCAAACAGAAGAGATGTGCGAATTTGTCATTGAGATTCTTAATTTGAATAAAGAAAAAAACAAAGTTTCCCTGCTTACCCCGATGATACCGAACGTTGAATCAGCAGAACGGCAAACCCGGTTAAAAAACAAACTTGTATATACAGGGAAATTCGACCCGGATTGGAAGACCATTCCCATCATTACTGCTTTTAAAGAATTAAAACGCGAGATTCCGAATCTATCACTTGATGTAGCGGGGGATAAATTCAAATGGGTTAAGGATGATTCTCAGTTTAAGGAAGAAGCGGCATACCTCCTTAAAAATACAGATGGGCTTACATGGTACGGGGCATTGACAAGGGAGAATGCCCAACAATTAATCGTGAACAGTGATATTGGGATAACCTGGAGAAGTGTGGAAATGGACAGCAGTCTGGAACTGTCTACAAAGCTATTGGAGTATGGGATCTTAAGGAAGGCTGTAATAATGAATCCAACCGAAATGCATATAAAGCTTTTTGGCGAAGATTACCCGTTATATGCTGTTACAGAGAAGGATTTCCGTGACGCTGTCAAATTAGCGCTATGTAATAAGGATATATATGAGTTTGCGGCACAACGAATGTATCAAGTTAGCAGACAGTTTTTATTTTCGGAAGCAATAAAAAAACTGCAAGGACTATTATGGAGTAAACGTATTACAGATTATGTAAATGAAAGTACGGATATGTTTTATATTGATGAAGATGACTTTGATGAACTGAATAAGCATACACCATCAAAAAAAGTGAAAAAATTGCCTGCAGAGTTTAATGTTGACGAAGTTTTCACCTATATTGTCAAAAACATACCTGAAGAAATAAAACGAGTTGAAAAACTGTTTAAACTGTCTGGTTATGGTCAAATCATTTCAGCGGAAAAAGCTGGATGTTATACATTTTTCCACATCCATAAAAGTTATGGAAACTTTGAACAAAATTTTCAAAATAACATGCCATATGTAAAGACCATAGGATTTGAAACCTATGGCAATCCTAAATTAAAACCAAAAGATGTGGAAATTTCAATGAAAGAACGGGTAATTGTCGATAATAAAAACAATGAAATTAAAGTGAAAAATAAAGAATTGGTTAAAGAAGTAAAGCAATTAAAAAAACTGAACACCGTTCAACTTAAACAAATTACTAAGCTAGAAAAACAAAACCTAGCACTTGGACGTAAATATGATTCACTTTCGAAGTCGAAAATGGGTAAAATGACATTCAAGTATTGGGATTTAAGAAAAAGGCTTAACTTTTAATAAGAAGGTAAGCCTGCAATTAGTCAATGCAATGCTAGACAATTCTTAACTATATATTAGTCAAAGGAAAGCTCCTGAATGCTGCATGCTTACAGGGGCCTTTGCATTTATATCGAGAAGGAGCAGGGATCCTTGCAAACTTTTTATGTATGTTGTCGATTTCCACAGTATGTATAAAGCTGCGTCAGTTTACTATTCCATGAAAATTAAAACTTGGACGTAAGCTTAATAAAGATTCATGGAATGACAAAAAAACTATCTTTCAGCAATTATCCAAATAGACCGATTATCCTTTAATGATGTTATAATATTCTGAAAAAGGGGGAGAGTTGATGGAGGGGAATGTGCTAAAAGCGATTCAAGATGATTATCCAGATGCATTTGCATGGTGTTATGGATGTGGTCGCTTAAACAAAGATGGTCATCATTTTCGAACGGGTTGGCAAGGCGAGCAAACAAGGACAATTTATACACCACGTCCAGAGCATATCGCAATTCCAGGGTTTGTTTATGGCGGCTTGATTGCATCTTTAATTGATTGTCATGGAACAGGTTCCGCTGCTATTGCATTGCATCGTAAAAATGGTCATGAAGTTGGAGATGGAGTGGAGCCTCCCAGGTTCGTGACAGCTTCACTGAAAGTGGAGTTCGTAAAGCCAACCCCAAATGATGTGCCATTAATAGCCGTTGGGACGGTTCATGAAATTCATCCTAAGAAATGGAGAATCGAAACAGAGGTTTTTGCCATCGATAAACTTTGCGCCCGTGGAGAGGTTATCGCTGTTGTGATGCCAAGTACTTTTACAAGCAAAGAGAGATCTTAATTAATATAAACGCATTTAAAATCAGAATTAGATTTTATATCAAAGGGCCGTCCAATTATTTGGACGGTTATTTAGTGTATCTGATTATCCATTTCAAGCATGTTATCGCTATAAAGTGGCATGTAGCTGGAAATCACAAGCGAAATATCAAGATATTAATATACTTACAATATAAGCAAAGGGAGGTCGCAGAGATGAAAATAAACGTAGAGATACATGAGGAGATCAAGGCGATAGAGGTGCTTATCCGCAATCACGAATGGAATGAGGAAGTGCAGGAACTGATGGATCGCTTGAAGGAGAGGAAAAGACCGTATTTTGTTGGTAGAAAAGAAGAAATGCAGCATGTCTTCCGGGCAGAAGAAATTATCTGTTTGTTCACAGAGCAAGATTCCATAATGGTGCGGACGAAACAGGGGACTTTCGAAATGAAAGAACGATTATATGAACTGGAAAGGGACCTTCCCGGTAATCAATTCGTGCGATTGTCCAAGTCAGTGATTGTCAATTTGGATGAGTTAAGCAGATTCGAGGCATCTTTCAACGGGACCTTATGTGTGTATTTCCGATCAGGGGAAAAAGAATATGTTTCTCGGCACTATGTTCAAGGAATCAAGAAAGCATTTCAATGGAAAAGGAAGGGATTATGATGAAAACACTATTATACCGTAGCTTTGCTGGGATTTGCTTTGGAGCACTAGTGATGGTGCTGACGTGTTTTGTAGTAATCGGATTTGGGGAGGCCACTGCATTAGACAGTGAAATATTTGTGAAAAACGCGATTGGCTGCTTATTATGTGGCTGGTTCTTCAGCACGGCGACCATCTTGTTTGAAATGGAAAAATGGAGTCTATTATCTCAAACCATTATGCACTTCCTGACTGTCAGCATACTTTACTTCCTATTATCTTTCTTTGTTGGCTGGATTCCATTCAGCTTAAAAGGGTTAGCGATAGGCATTGGGATATTCATTCCATTTTATGTGATCATCTGGGTTATTTTCTATCTTTACTTCCGCTATCAAGTGAAGATATTGAATGATGGATTAGATAAGCGAGGGAATTGATGGGGGATGTACAAGGGATTGATCAGTTAGATTTAAATGTTTATTTACTTAAACGACACCGCTCCCTATTTGAACGGTGTCGCTTTATATTATGTTTTATCAATTTTGTATCATGAGCATTTCATCATAGATTAAGTTTTGTCTAAGCTCAGTCGCCGTTTGCATGGATATTTGCTCATCTTCAACCATTTGCTGAATGATATCACGTTCGATTTGCATCGCATTCAACTGAAAATGACTCACCATCTCTTTAAAGCGATTTGCTTCTTTTTCACTTAATGTTCCGAATGGATTCAAATAACGATTATATCTTTGAATGACAAGCATGACTTCATGACGGTTCTCAGTTGTAGTTTGTTGTTTGATCAATGAAATAGCTTCCTTTGAAGCTTCTTTTTGTGCTTTACGGAACTCCCGGATCAGGTCAGCATTTTTAACGATGGAGTCCTCTAATTTCGCTTTCCATTTCTTATCCCATTTGACATTGATCTTTTTCTTGAAAAGAATGGCCTGCAAATTGATCCAAGCCCTTTTCAGCGAAGATTTTTGCATATAATTTAAGGTTCTTGAGATATATACTTTATAAAGTTCAAAGGCTGTTTCAGATATAGTCCCTTTTTCGACTAATCCAGAAACGACCTCCAATTCCTTGTTGGCACCTAGCTCCACTAAATCGCGTATTGTCCGATTATCCGGTCTATTTGTTATTCCCCGCTCCAAATCTATCAGTTGATCATTTAAATCTTCCATCACTTGATGGACAGCTTTCTGATTATCGATGGTTGCTTCTTTGCTCAGCTGATTGATCGTTTTATTTAAAACAATTTTATAAGCCTCCTCAGGGGTTAGGCGTTCATCTTTGAATTCAATCGGTGTCTTCACCAGTAATGGCAAGAGAACCGTAGCCAATATGACGCTTAACAATATAACGCAAGCTGCGATAAACAAGACTGTATTACGCATCGGGAATAAAGTGTCATCCGGCATAAAATATGGTATGGATAAAGCTGTAGCTAATGTAATGGTTCCATGAATGCCGCTAACGGATGTCAAAAATGCAAATCGTGATCTTGAAACATTCTCCTCATCGGTGTCATGGCTATCTTCTGGATGAACCCTTGACATGATGAATTGCTCTAATGGATTCACTCTGTTTTTCGTAAAAGTATCATGCAGAATGTATACCCAAATAAAACGGATCACCAATAATAAAAGAACAATCAAAACACTTATCCCAAAAAGATTACCCCTATTTAAGCCGGTCTCAATTTCCTGATAAACAATCGGCAACATGAATCCTAATAAAGCAAATACAAGTCCATTTAAAACATAACCTAATACAGACCATGTATTAGTTGATACAATTTGCAGTTTAGTTGTGGAACTCTGAAGGCGGTCCCGCTCGATGCCATGAATTACACCTGCAGCAACCACTGCCAAGATGCCGGATACATGGAATTCTTCAGCTACCATATATATGGCAAAAGGCGTAATCAGTTCAATAACAATGGACATGGTGATTTCTTCAAGTCCATGAACCCGTAAAAATAATCGTAATTTAACGATTAAATAACCCAATAGGATACCTATAAAGATACCGCCTAAAGCTACGAATATAAAATTAAGCGAAGCATCTTTTATAGAAAATACTCCAGTTAAGGCAGCTGCCAAGGCAACTTTAAAAGCAACGATTCCAGCAGCATCATTGAAAAGTGATTCACCTTCAAGGATGGGCATCATATTTCCGGGCAATTTCAATCCTTTTGTAATCGATTGTACCGCTACGGCATCCGTAGGGGTAATCGTGGCTGCTAAAGCAAAAGCAACAGCCATCGGCATATCGGGTATTAACCAGTGGATGAAAAAACCTCCTGCAAAAACAGTCACAAATACTAACCCAAAGGCCAATAACAGAATAGGCTTACGCAATTCAAGCATTTCTTTACGGGACGTATTTTTTCCTTCTGTAAAGAGCAGCGGTGCAATGACACAGATCATGAATAATTCTGAATGAAAATCCAACGATAATTGTAATGGCAATAATGAAAGCACTGCTCCCATGGATATCTGATATATCGGTAGTGGAATACGAGTCCATATGGCATTTAATATTGTAGCGATTATCGTGGAAACTAATAATCCGAGCAATGTGATTAAGAATGACATAGAATCTCCCTTATCTTCTAATGTTTTAGTCTGTTTGCCCATGAAACTTCTATAAAAAGATAAAAAAGCAGAGGTATTTTAAAGCGAATATCCATCCTTTAAAAAATATCCCCTACTTTATGGTCTTGCATATATTGGTCAAAATCCATACTTAAACAGAGACAGTATTTTTCACTAATATGTAGTCTCGGTTTTTTGATATACCCCTTTGTTATTAATTACAAACAGGATATCACAAATGTTTACGTTTTAATCAACTGCTTAAATGAAAATTAAGTTCATGCTGGAATCAGGATTTTCTGTATAAAATACCCTTAATGAAGAAACATAGAAAAATGGAGTTAGAGCGACCTGCAAAAAGATGGGGGTAACCAGCTTGATTCGTAATGTTGGCAAATTGTTAAGAAAAAAGAAGGAAAAAAAATCCCTGGTGCAAAATGATTACCTAGATTCCAAGCCTGCAGATTCACTTGATGCGAATTTCAGTCAAAATGTAGAAACACTTCGTTCTGTTTATGATAATTGCTCGGATGTCATGTTCCGCTCGTTCTTACTTTTCGGAAAGACGCGGGCGATGCTCATTTACATTGCGGGACTCTCAGACATCGAAGCGATAGAGCAATATGTGCTATCTCCACTCATGCAAGAGTCATCAAAAGAATCACAACCATTAAATGAGTTTATTGAACATAAAATGCCCGTTCCTAAAGTGGTAAAAGTGAATATGTTGACGGATTGCATTGAATCGATTTCCTCTGGAAACCCGATCCTTCTATATGAAGGGGGAAGCGATGGATTTTCTTTAGGATTGTCCAAATGGGAAAAGCGAGCGATTGAAGAACCTGTGGCAGAGAGTGGAGTTAGGGGGTCACGAGAGGGGTTTATTGAATCGCTAGAGGTAAATACGTCCCAATTGCGACGTATTATTAAAAGTCCTGCCCTTAAAATACAATCGATGAAGATCGGAACTCTTACCAGGACGAATGTTTCAATTGCTTATATTGATGGACTTGCGGATAAAACACTGATTGAAGAGATTACAACTCGGTTGGAACGAATTAAAATAGACGGTATTTTAGAAAGCGAGTACATCGAGGAAATGATTGAGGACAATCCGTTTTCACCTTTCCCTCAGATCATGTCGACAGAACGGCCGGATGTAGCCTGTTCTAGTTTGCTGGAGGGACGAGCTGTCATTCTTGTAGAAGGAACCCCATTTACTTTAATTGCACCAATATCCTTCTTTTCTTTGATTCAATCACAAGAGGATTATGCTCAACGTTTTATGGCAGGCACTTTTATCCGTTGGTTGCGTTATTTTTTTATGGGATTATCTCTTTTGCTTCCTTCACTTTATGTTGCTATTTTGACGTTCCATCATGAGGCGGTCCCAACCGCCCTCCTGCTAAGCGTAGCAGCATCACGGGAATCGGTCCCTTTTCCTGCAATAGTAGAGGCATTGGCTATGGAAATTACGTTTGAAGCACTAAGAGAGGCAGGGGTTCGATTGCCGAAGCAGGTAGGTTCTGCCGTCAGCATTGTTGGAGCGCTAGTGATTGGTCAAGCTTCCGTACAAGCGGGCTTGGTTTCAGCGCCAATGGTCATTGTGGTTGCAATTACGGGAATCGCTTCTTTTATGATGCCTCGTTATATTGCCGGAATTGCTTTCCGGATGCTGCGTTTTCCAATGATGCTGCTTGCCGGCACCTTAGGACTGCTTGGCATCATGATGGGGATCATCGCCATAGTCATTCACTTATGCAGCTTACGTTCCTTTGGCGTTCCATACTTAGCGCCACTGGCACCGTTAAAAGGTAAAGAGCTGAAAGATGTGCTGTGGAGAGCCCCTTGGTGGATGATGGATTCACGCCCGCGTCTCACAGGGGATTCTAATGTATACCGTCAAGCCCCGGAACAGAAACCAAATCCAAAAAGGGGGAGTGAAACGGAGTGAATAATAGCTGGAGGCGAAAAAGGATATTGGAGAAAGGAAAAAGGCGTCATTTCATGAAAAGCGTCCTTCTTTTGCTCGGTATTTGTGGAACGACCCCTTTTCTAAGCGGTTGTTGGGATCGAGTGGAAATCACTGATTTGGCGGTTGTCACAGCAGCCGCCATCGATAAGAAGGATAATGATCAAATCGAACTATCCGTCCAGGTCTTTATTCCAAGTTCAATAAGTAGCGGAGGAGGTCAAGGAGGGTCCAGTCAAGGGGGGAGTGGGGTTACGACATTGGTGAGATCTGAAAAAGGCGCCAATATTTCAGATGCATTGTCTAAGCTTCAAAGCAAGCTTCCGCGAAGAATATTTTGGGGACATTGTAAAGTATTTGTATTCGGTGAAAAGTTAGCGAAAAAAGGAATTCAAGAGCAACTTGATTTTTTGCTGCGCCATCCGCAGCCGAGAGAGAAAGCAAATATGTATGTCAGCAAAGGGGATGCAAAGCCTATCCTTGAATCTTTGCCGCCCCTGGAAAACTATTCAGGGGAAGTGTTGAGAGAACTATCTGATTTACATATTGGGATGCTGGTCACAATGCAGGATTTAGATGAAATGTTAACCGGTAGGCCTCAAGCGGCCGCAATTCCAATCGTTAAAATATTGCCGCCAGCGAAAGGGCAAACGAAATTACAGGGAATTCCTTACATTGTCGGGACAGCCGTGTTCAAAAAAGATAAAATGACTGGGACGATGACTGAAAAGGAAACCAGAGGGCTATTGTGGTTAAGGGATGAAGTGGAATCATACACCGTGACCTTCCAACCCAAAGGGGTGAAAGGGAAAATATCTTTAAGTCCAGTGACAGCCAAAGTCAAGATCATTCCGCAAATTATCAATGAAAAATGGAAGTTATTAGTGAAAATAAATACAGATGGAGCTGTTATACAAAATGGAACGAATTTGAACCTTTCAAATCCTAAGTCTCTAAAAGCTGCAGAACGAGCCTATCAAAAAGATATAGAAAAACGCATCGAGATGGCTTTTCTGCATATTCAGCATAAGAAAGCGGACATTTTAGGGTTGGGTAAAGATTTCTATAGGAAATATCCTAAACAGTTTAATAAGGTAGATAACCACTGGGATGAGATATTCGCGGAAATGGAAGTGGAAGTCGATGTTGCGGCCCATATTCGAAGACAGGGCTATATAAACAAACCGGCGGGGTTGTCTGAAAATGAGGTGAAGGACAAGTGAGATGGGGGGCTTTTATTTGTACAACCGTGATCGTAGCTTTAATCATTTTGTATGAATGGCCGAAAATGAAACAAAATCCTAAAAAAGATAAAGTGGCATTTGTTACACTGCTCCTCACTGGCTTGGTTCTGTCCATGTTCAACCTCCCACAGATGTCAGGGCCAACTCAATGGGTGGAAACTCTTTTCAGGCCATTTGGAGAGTTTATGGAAAAGTGAGTCTATTAGTGGGTGTTGCGGGATTAATTTCATTCTATTAAGAAAGGAGGAAGCAGATGGAGAAAGGGAAAATTTCGTCTCTGCAGATGGCATTCATGTTGTATCCCGCGATTGTGGCAACGGCTATTCTCGGGGTTCCCAGCATCACAGCGAAATATGCCAAAACTGATTTATGGCTGTCCCCCATTTTTGCTGCGCTCATAGGATATCTGACGGTGTATATCGCTTATAAACTGCACAAACTTTATCCAAAACAAACGGTAATCCAATTCAGTGAACAGATCATTGGTCGGATTCCGGGGAAAATTCTCGGTTTTTTATTCTTGTTTTTTTATATCCAGAACGCGGGGCTAATCCTTAGAGGCTACGCAGAATTTGTTATCGGCTCTTTTCTGGTACGTACCCCGATTAGTGTGATCATGGCATCGATGGCTCTCCTCTGTGCATTTATCGTACGCGGTGGGATTGAGGTGTTGGGAAGAGCTGCCGAATTGTTTTTACCGGTTTTCATTTTTCCAATCATTATCGTAATCCTTTTGCTGATTCCTGATCTTGAAGTCAAGAATATATTCCCGGTATTGGCGGATGGAATGATGCCTCCAATCAAGGGTGCGATTGTACCGGGGGGATGGTTCAGCGAGTTTTTCCTGATCATTTTTCTCCTTCCTTTTTTAGCGGATATGAAAAAAGGGATGAAATCCGGGATGATGACTGTGTTTGCCGTGATGATGACGTTAATTGTGGTGAATCTCATGGTTCTTTTTGTACTTGGGTCAACAACATCCACAAAACTTTACCCCTTGATGAATGCATCTCGGTCCATCAGTTTTGCCGACTTTTTTGAACATGTGGAGTCCGCCGTCATGGCGGTATGGATAGTAGGAGCGTTTGTGAAAATTTCCGTGTTTTATTATGTATCTGCCTTGGGTACAGCGCAGTGGCTGAATCTCTCCGACTATCGGCCTGTTGTATGGCCGGTTGGGATTTTGATTGTTGTATTTAGTCTTTGGTCGTTGCCTAACTCGATAGATGTTAGCCGTAATGATATCAACGTCTTCCCTTTACAAGGAATTTTGATGCAAACGATCATTCCTCTGTTATTGTTGGTGATTGCTGTTGTAAGGGAAAGAAATCGTAAAGAAACCGAAACCGGCTGACTTGGCGTTTATCGATAAGGTGCTATCTATGTTCGGACTCGCGCAGAGGGCAGGACCAACTGAATGGATTGCATCTCTTTTTTTAGCCGTTTGAGGGGTTTAAAGAAAATCTATCGGTGGATTGCGTGATTTCAAATTTCCATACCATTACAGAAAGGAGGAAGATGATGGAGAAAGGAAAAATTTCAGCTTTACAAATGGCATTCTTGATGTATCCAACGATTGTGGCAACGGCTGTTCTCGGTGTTCCAAGCATCACAGCGAAATATGCTAAAACTGATTTATGGCTTTCCCCCATTTTGGCGTCTCTCATCGGGTATGCGACGGTGTATATCACTTATAAACTTCACAAACTTTATCCGAAACAAACGGTTATCCAATTCAGTGAACAGATAATTGGTCGGATTCCGGGGAAAATTCTCGGTTTTTTATTCTTGTTTTTTTATATCCCGATCACAGGGCAGATCCTAAGAAGTTACGGGGAATTCATTGTCGACTCTTTTCTGGTCAAAACCCCGATTAGCGTGATCATGGCATTGATGGTACTCCTTTGTGCCTTTATCGTACGCGGAGGGATAGAGGTGATGGGGAGAGCTGCCCAATTGTTGGTTCCCGTTTTTATCTTTCCAATCCTCATTTTAATCGTCCTCCTGGGCCCTGATCTTGAATTTAAGAATATATTCCCGATATTGGGGAATGGAATTATGCCTCCAATCAAGGGCTCGATTGTACCGGGTGGATGGTTCAGCGAGTTTTTTCTGATGATTTTTCTCCTCCCTTTTTTAACCGATATGAAAAAAGGGATGAAATCCGGGATGATGTCTGTTTTTGCCGTGATGATTACGTTAATTGTGGTGAATCTTATGGTTCTTTTTATACTCGGGTCAACAACATCAACAAAGAATTATCCCGTGATGAATGTATCTCGGTACATCAGTTTGGCCGACTTTTTTGAACATTTGGAGTCCGCCATCATGGCCGTATGGATAGTAGGAGCGTTTGTCAAAATTTCCGTGTTTTATTATGCGTCTGCTTTAGGTACCGCGCAGTGGCTGAATCTCTCCGACTATCGTCCTGTTGTATGGCCGATAGGGATATTGATTGTAGAATTCAGCTTTTGGTCGTATCCTAGCTCTATGGATGTCAGTCGATATGATGTCATCGCCTTCCCTTTTCATGGAGTTTTGATGCAAACGATTATACCTCTGTTATTGTTGGTGATTGCTGTGATTGGGAAAAGAAAAAGACAGAAAAAGGGAAGCAATTCAAGCTAAACTTTTTCTTCCAATTCTTTGATTGAAGATGCTTGAAAAAAGTATGGGCATGAAAATAGGCAAAAGGAGCTCTATCTTAATGTTAAAACAAAGTTGATTGAAAGGTATGAGACCCCTTGCTTAGAAAAGCGCTTCCATGGGAGAACCCGCAGACGCAATGGCGCCGAGGGTCCTAGGTTCCAATCAACGGCCAAATTTAAAAACTTATAAAATGTAGAAAGACTCAATTATTATGGTGTTTGTCTACAGTCTGCAACCATTCCGTTTTCGAATGGTTTTTTTGTTGAGAGAAAGAGTTAAAAATGGAGATCACAGATGTATTTTGCAGCAAGTTAAAAATAATTAGCAATTTTTTCAAACCGTTTGGAAGTTTGTCCCGTTATCTATAGTACAAAGGCTTTTTAGAAGGGAGAGAAGAAAGACTTGAAAAAGGTCATTTTTGTCGGGTGGATATCATTGATGGCAGTCTTGTTAGGATTTTCACCGGAAATGGGTTCGAAACGGGGGCAAGCTATTAACGATGTCGTAAAAGTATACGGTCCAGGTGGCCCTCTTGGACCTATCAAGGAAGTGGCGGAACGATTCACCAAAGAAACGGGGATAAAAGTTGAAGTTACAGCGGGACCCGAAGAAAAATGGTTTGATCAAGCCAAACAGGATGCGGATATCATTTACGGAGGGTCCGAGTATATGCTGACTCAATTCATGCATGATCACCCGGAGGTCCTTGATGAAAAAAAACGTACAGAGTTGTATGCACGGTCAGCTGGAATTCTGGTTAGAAAAGGAAACCCAAAGAATATACAGTCATTTGAGGATTTAACGAAGAAGGGCGTAAAGATTGTAGATGTTAATGGAGCCGGGCAACTGGGGCTATGGGAAGATTTGGCTGGGAGAAAAGGGTTGATCCCTGGAATTAGCAGGAATATTGACATTTCAGTGAAGTCCAGTGCAGAAGCTATCGATCTATGGAAGGCAAATTCTAAATTGGACGCCTGGGTTACATATGAATCCTGGCATTACCGTCTGGCGGATGTGACGGACCTGGTTCAACTTCCTGAGGAAGACAAGCTCTATAGAGGGACCCCGGTAAGCATAACAAGTAAGAGTGAAAACAAGAAAAAAGCAAAACAATTCATTGATTATCTTAAAACGGAAGAATCCCATCAAATATTTCAAAAATGGGGATGGAAGTAAAATTTATGAGGAGTGAGAGTATATGAAAAAGTGGATGGTATTTTCAGTTTTTATGATGGTCTTAGTTTTGGCGGCATGTGGAAATGAAGCTGATGATTCACCCCAAAATGATCAAGTGGTTAATGGTACTGCCGATGAAAAAGCAGAAACCCTAAAATTATTGGAAAGTGAAACAACAGGCGAATACCTGGCTGATTCCAAGGGAATGACACTTTACTTTTTCAAGAATGATAAGTCAGGAAAAAGCAATTGCATGGATGATTGTTTCAAAAAATGGCCGCCGTTCATGGAAAGGGATTTTGCTGTCCCTAAAGGATTTGAGGAAAAAGACTTTGGAACCATTAAAAGAGAAGATACAGGGGAAGAGCAGGTAACCTACAAAGGATTTCCACTCTACTATTTTGTGAATGATAAGGCAGAGGGAGATGTCAATGGCGAAGGTGTGAAAAATGTTTGGTATATTGTAAATAACAAGACGGTTTTTCCAAAATAAGAAAAAAGGGACGACCACTGATGGTCGTTCCTGTTATACGTTTTTTCCAAATTTACTTGTGAGGAGTTGCAGGTGCGATTGAAAGAAAAACTTGATAAGGAATTGATGGCATTAGTAATGAAAAAGCATCGTCCTGCTCTGGAAGAACTTTATGACCGGCATATTAAATTAATTTATGGTTATATTTTTAAGTTCACAAATGGAAATGCTGAAAAAACGAAGGAGATTGTGCAGTTGGTCTTTTTAAAGCTCTGGACCACAAAAAGCAGTTACAATTCCGAAAAGGGGCACTTTGTAAGCTGGCTTTTGACCGTTACACGAAATGTGTGTGTGGATTATGTCCGTAAAGACAGCGTTCATATCCGGAATAACAAACACATGGACATGAGCCATCCAATAGACATGGAAGATCCTAATAATGATATAGAAAATGGGCTATTACACAGTGAAATTGCCAATGCAAAAAGTAAGTTAAGCAAGCCGCAAAAAAGGCTGATTGATTTACTGTATTGGAAAGGGTACTCGTTAACGGAAATTGCCAAAATTGAAAATGAACCGATTGGTACCATCAAGAGCAGACTTCATCAGTCACTTAAATTGTTGAAAAAGTATTTGGAAGTAGGTGGTTTGTAAATGAATACAGAGTGCGCTAACCTACTTTCATTTTTATCGGGTGAACTGGGAGAAAAAGAAAAAAAGGCATTCACGGAACACTTAATGCACTGCTCTGAATGCACTAGGGAGTATGAACAAATGACAGAAGCCTGGAATTCATTGAAATGGGATTTCGAAGAAATAGAACCTTCTTCTTCCCTGAAATCAGAGGTTATGAATTTTGTCTTTGAGACGGATGATGAAGTTCCGGTGAGAAGGGAAAAGAATTGGAGTAGTTTTTTCTTTAAGCAGTTTACACCAGTAACTTCAGGTCTCTTGTTGGCCGCACTGGTTTTGGCGTTTGTGCTGTTATATTCCAATATTCAACTGAAAAAAGAACTTGCAGCTATGAATCTGCCAATGGAGGTTAAAACGTCGCTATCTTTGCAGCCTGCCGATAAGACCGCTGTAAATATGAATACGGACGGTGCTGCATACATTTTGCAGCAAGGTGAAGAAAGAAGGTTAATCGTACAGATTCAGAATTTGCCTAGCCTTCAAGAGTCCGAGGTGTATCAGGTGTGGTTGCTGAAAGATGGAAAACGGACAAACGCAGGAACCTTCAAGCCTGATGAAGCCGGCACAGGATCATTGACATACAAACTGTCCATTAATGATAAATTCAATCAAATTGGCATCACAAGAGAACCAGATTCAAATAGTACAAAGCCGAGAGGCGAAAAAATAGTAGGATCTTCTTAAAAGTAAGAGACTTTCCGCAAAGGGGAAGTCTCTTATTTTCTGTTCGTACCTGAATTTAATAGCTAAGTGATTTAAACAAGAAGAAGTCGCGATTTACAATGGAAGCTCGTATGAATTGGAATATAAGTGTTTACCATTCAACATCGATCACTAGCAACGAATAACAAGCATATCGGTTGGGGGCAAATGGACTGTTTAAGGATAGACAAACATTGTCATTTTCATTTTCATGGTACCTATTTATTCATTAAGTCCTCACAGTACTCCAAGGATAGCCTTTAAAAGCTATCCTTTTTGTAGTTTTCAACCATGAATTTGCATAATTAATACGTAACTTAAGGAAATGTGTTAAGTTGGACTAAAATGATTATGGAGGCAGCGATGAAATACGAGATTATCTTATTTGATGTTGATGATACATTGCTAGACTTTGGGATATCGGAAAAAAAAGCACTGCATGAAGTCTTCTTGGAGTTCGGTTTGCCCACAGGGGCGGAGGATTATGCGGGATGCTACCAAGAAATCAGCCAGGTATTATGGAGGGACTTGGAACAGGGGCGTATTGATTTAACAAATCTGGGAGTGGAAAGGTTCAAGCGACTGTTCCTGAAGCATGGGCTTGATATTGATGCGGATGCATTCAGCTGTTCGTACCTTGGACATTTGGGAAAGGAAATACATCTCCTGCCCGGGGCTTTAGAGGTTTGCGAGAAGCTTGGAGGATGCCGGCTGGCTATTATAACAAATGGCTTCACGACAGTGCAGACAGCAAGAATCGGGGGGTCACCCCTTTGCAATACCTTTGAGACTTTGATAATTTCCCAAGAGGCTGGGTTTCAGAAGCCTGATAGAGGGATTTTTGATTATGCATTTTCCAAGTTAAAGATCACGGATAAATCGAAAGCGTTGATGGTGGGTGACTCCTTGACATCAGATATACAGGGCGGTTTGAATTATGGAATGGATACATGCTGGTACAATCCCCATCAAAAGGATAATAATCTGGGAATCAAGCCCACATATGAAATCCGGACGCTTTCTGATCTTTTGGAGATTGTAGGAAGTAAGGAAATATAGCAAGTTATATGGCTAAAAAACAGAGGCCGCTCGTCCGATTGATAGGACGTGCAGCCTCTGTTTTTACTCATGCCAGAGATTTTATAATCAGTTCAAATCCAGCTCATGTGGTTTGAGTGTTTGATCCTTTTCCATCCTTCTGCTGAAATGCGGTGATAATATACAAAGCGCCAGGGAAATTGCGAGACCTGCCATCATGAATCCGCCAAATACCAAAGGGGATGGGCCATATGATTCAGCCATGGCAGTCCAGATGAGCGGACCGAAGCCTGCAAATGCTGCCGCGACCTGATAACCGACAGATAATCCAGTATAACGGACCTTGGCTGGAAAGAGCTCCGAGAATAATGTCCCTTGTGTAGAAAAAATGGCTCCCCAGATGACGCCGAGTACAACTGCCTGCATAATGTAGAACCAGCCGACCCCACGCCCAATCATTGTGAAATATGGGATGGCCGAGATGAAAAGGAGAATCAGGCCCCCAAAATAGATGATTTTTCGATTGATGAAATCTGAAATGTAACCAATGACAGGAATGGTAATTAGCATTGTAGCGCAGCCAATCGTTAAACCGGTAAGGGCTGAATCTTTGGAATAACCAAAATACAGTGTAGTAAAGACGAGAACATAGGACATGATGAATACATTGAAGAACCCGTCCCCAATTTTTAGTCCGATCACTTGCAGCACACTTCTCCAATCGTGTTTCAACGTTTCAATAATGGGAACTTTCGCAAGATCACCGCTATCTTTCTGCTGCTGGAATTCCGGCGTTTCTTCAATGCCACTCCTTACCCAGATTGCCAATGCAATCAGTACACCGCTTAAAAGGAATGGAATTCGCCAACCCCAAGCTGAAAATTGGGCATCGGTAGTCAAGGAACTGATAAGGGTTAGGCTGAATGAACCGGCAACCAAACCGATGGGGACCCCCAGTTGGGGAATGGATCCATATAACCCACGGACACCCTTTGGAGCAGATTCCGTTGCCAATAGGATGGCTCCGCCCCATTCACCCCCCAAGGAAATTCCTTGAATCAACCTCAGCACCACCAAGATGGCGGGGGCGGCCAACCCAACCTGGGCATATGTGGGCAGAACACCGATAAGCATTGAACTCCCTCCCATACCAATAAGGGTGAACATGAGTGCTGCCTTCCGTCCGATGCGATCACCCATATGCCCGAATAGGATACTTCCGATTGGACGGGCAGCGTAACCAGCCCCGAAAGTGACAAAGGCGAGAAGAAGTGAAATCGCAGGATCATGATTGGGAAAGAATAGAGTTGTAAAAACTAGGCCTGTTGCTGTCCCGTATAAATAGAAATCATACCACTCAATAACGGAACCAGCTAAACTAGCGAAAAGAACTCGGCTTTTTTTCATGGAAATGCTCCTTTAATGCGTAGTTTTTCATCAAAATTGTTTACAGCAATAAATAAAGCTGAAATGAACAAAAAAGATGGTTAAGGAATATAAGTAAAAAACTGGATTATTTAGATTATTTTAGAGGGCTTATCCATGCTGGTCAATATATTTCTGATTTTTCTGAAAAAATGAAACGAATAACTTAGCTTTCATCACCTGTATTGGAATATAATTCATTCTAAAGTAACGGAAATACGATTTGATCTTCCCGGATAAAATGAAAGAGTTTTAACTAAGGAGGAGAATTAATCTCATAAGATTTAGTATTTTTTATGTATAGAAGAGTGGCAAAGTGGAAATCATGTGGATAAGGAAATGAAAAAGACGAAAGGATAAGATTTCAAGAAATAATAATAATCTCCGAGTTATTTAGTATAATAGAAAAAAGGTTAAGGAGTTGGTTTCGTATGGAGAAGCAATTGCCAGGAACATCGCTTGAACCTGAAGAGATGGCTGAAATGGTTTTAAAAAAGGCCCTTAGTGATTATCGGAAAGCACAAATTGAAAAAGAAATCGATGACTCATTAAGAAATCGTGATAAGGAAGAGTTCCTTCGTTTAACTGAAATATTGAAAGGCATTTCATGAAATTTCATACACTGTGAACAAGACAAGTAGTAATGATATTGAAAGTACACCTAAAAGCCAGCACAGTTTGATAACTTAAATATGATGAAGATGAAGCTTTATATAACTGGAACATTCTAATTAAATAGCAATCTATAGTATTATAATATTTTACATTGTAAGCGCTTTCTTGTATAATCAAATAAAGAAAACGATGGAGAGTAGATGTAAGTGGACTAATGGCGGGATACACAGGTATTAGTGGCTGAAATGTTCATGCACCGGGAGAATAACTAAAAGGGGGAAAAGATATGAAAAAGGATGGAGTGTCGTTAATTG
The DNA here is from genome assembly GCF_042788005.1 of Peribacillus sp. YIM B13472. Lineage (NCBI taxonomy): Bacteria > Bacillati > Bacillota > Bacilli > Caryophanales > Bacillaceae > Peribacillus > Peribacillus sp. YIM B13472. The sequence continues at coordinate 36,894 of NZ_JBHZPG010000017.1, read as the reverse complement.
AATTTGTTCAGGAGGATCGATTTGAACTCAACTCCTACATTACTTCTTTATTTAACAAACTGAATGACTATGTTCCCAAAAGTCTTAAAGATAAAAGGTGAATGACAATAAAAAATGGGTCAGGAAGATCTGCATGACTTCCTGATTCATTTTTTATTTTGTTTTTGGGATTTAGAGTTCTGAGGTCCCAAGACAAAGGTACAATAATTAACAATGAGAATCGTTATCGACTAAAATGATTCATTATTAGTATATCGATTGGAGTTGTTCATATTGTTCGTTCAGATGAGAAAAATGGTTGTAAAAGAAGGAAATGCAGAACAAGTAGTAAAACGGTTCAGTGGGGAAGGGATCATTGAAAAGCAGGAGGGGTTCATCGATTTAAGTGTGATCGTGAAAAAAGTGCGACGCGGCGATGAAGAGGTCATCATTATGATCAATTGGGAGTCGGAGGCACATTGGAAGCAGTGGGAAAAGAGTGAGGCCCATATCGCAGGCCTTAAAGCAAACCTTGGGAGACCAAAGCCTGAATATATCGTCAGTTCGGAAGGATCATTATATGAAGTGAAGGCTATTAAAAAGGCAGTGAAATAACGGACTAGCCTTTTTTTAGATTCCGTACATTAGAAAAGTTAACATACTGGGTGGAATATCCCATTTCTCAACTACCGCGTCGCAAAGGGATGCGGAATGATGACCGTTCACATACAATAGCTTACCTTCACTAAAATTCAGGCTCCCATTATGGGTGCCTCTTTTTTTTATGAATTCATCTCAAAATAGGATATATGTAATTCCAATTCTGTTGATATAGTAAAATATCTTTTATTTTCATTAAAATGGAGATATTCATGGAACTGTAAAGAAAAGGGGAGTAGGAAGTTAGTCTGAAAAGTTTACACATATGAAATAAATAGGGATGTTGTTCTTAGGTTAGCTGGAATTCCTATGATAAAGTCAATTGAGCTTAGAAATATTAATATACCAAAATACCATTAATAGATATCGATAAAGTATTGGTTAGTTTTTAAGAACCCCTGGAGATGTTTTTATTAAATATTCAAGCCTATTTCCATATCCATCAATGTTTTGAAGTGCGAAGAAGAGAGAATATTATAAAAAATCCAAAAAAAAGTGTTTACAGGGAAAAAATTTCATTGTAGTATTTCCTTATAAAGTAAATGAAATCGATTTCATCGAATCAAGATTGTGTACAAGCTACAACATAAGTGGGAGTGGATCGATCCTTACCTTTTCTTCAGGTGGACCTCCTGAAAGAAATGAAATCGATTTCATTACCAGATTAACAGGCTTTGATATTTGGATTGAGCTAGAAATCCAATTGATTGATCCTAGAAAGAAACATGGATGGATTTTTTCTATAGTCAAATGAAATCGATTTCATTTGACGACGATACTTATGCTGGCCTTGATGATCAACAAAAAACTTTATTTTTAGGAGGAAAAAACATGTCTTCAGTAACACATGAGGTGAAAAAATTAAAAAACTATATAAATGGTAAGTGGATTGAGTCCACTTCAAAGGAAACGGAAATTGTGTTTAACCCTGCAACTGGTGAGGCGATTGCCGAGGTGCCACTTTCAACTAGGGAAGATGTGGATCGTGCGGTTCAAGTGGCGGATGAGGCTTTTAAAAAGTGGTCGCAGGTTGCTGTCCCGAAAAGGGCTCGAATATTGTTCAAATATCAGCAGCTCCTTGTGGAAAATTGGGAAGAACTTGCTAAACTGATCACTATCGAAAATGGTAAAAGCCTATCGGAATCTATTGGTGAAGTACAGCGGGGCATCGAGTGTGTCGAGTTTGCTGCGGGTGCACCTACACTGATGATGGGCAAGCAGCTTCCGGATATCGCGACAAACATTGAATCGGGTATGTACCGTTACCCAATCGGTGTAATCGGCGGCATCACCCCTTTTAACTTTCCTATGATGGTCCCTTGCTGGATGTTCCCGCTTGCGATCGCATGTGGCAATACATTCGTGTTAAAGCCATCTGAACGTACACCATTGCTTGCAGCACGCATTGTTGAACTGTTTGAGGAAGCAGGTCTTCCTAAAGGAGTACTGAACATTGTTAATGGAGCACATGATGTGGTTAATGGGCTTCTGGAGCATAAAGATGTGAAAGCTATCTCCTTCGTCGGTTCACAGCCAGTTGCAGAATATGTGTATAAAACAGGCACGGCTAACTTGAAGCGCGTGCAGGCTCTTGCGGGAGCGAAGAATCACTCGATTGTCTTGAAAGATGCAAATCTTGATATGACAGCCAAGGAAATAACAAGTGCGGCTTTTGGGTCTGCCGGTGAGCGTTGCATGGCCGCTGCGGTTGTTGTCGTAGAAGAAAGTGTAGCGGACGAGCTAGTTGGAAAATTGAAACAGGCAGCAGATGCCATTACGATCGGTAATGGTCTGGATGACGGAGTTTTTCTTGGTCCGGTGATCCGGGAAGGAGCTAAAAAGAGGACCATCGATTACATCGAATCAGGTATAGCTCAAGGTGCGACACTTGTACGTGATGGCCGTAAAGATGAGGCAGCAAGCGGCAATGGATATTACCTAGGGGCGACGATTTTTGATCATGTCACACAGGAAATGAAAATCTGGCAAGATGAAATTTTTGCACCAGTGCTCTCCGTTGTCCGTGCTAAAGATTTAACGGAAGCCGTTGAGATAGCCAATGCTTCAGCACTGGCTAACGGGGCTTGCCTATATACGGACAGTGCTGCTGATGTACGCCAATTCCGTGAAACGGTACATGCCGGGATGTTGGGCATTAACGTGGGTGTTCCAGCACCTATGGCATTCTTCCCATTCTCTGGATATAAAGATTCATTCTATGGTGATCTTCATGCAAATGGAACCGACGGTGTGGAGTTCTATACACGTAAAAAAATGGTGACTGCACGCTACGTGAAATAAGTGAAACGAAAAAGACTTTGCAAGATGGCCCGTTTGGATACGGGCCGGATTTTTTGAAAACCAAGGAGGTACATATGAGTAAACTGCTTCAAAAACCGGTAAAAAAAGAGGTCGCTGAAGGTGTTACAGTCGTTCAAGCAGTAACGAAAGGAAATTCTCCTTTAGAATTTGTTGAATTCAAAATAGTGGAGTTGGTTGCTGATGCCGAATATTCTGAATTGTTAAATAAAACAGAATGCTGCATTGTCGCTCTTACAGGAAAAATCAATGTGGCTGTAGGCGAAAATGTATACCGTGATTTAGGCACACGCGATAGTGTATTTGATAAAGTGCCGACTGATAGCATTTACGTGTCAAATGATAGAGGCTTTAAATTGGAAGCGATAACCAAGGCCAGAGTTGCTCTGTGTTATTCGCCTTCTGATAAGCAACTTCCGACTAAATGGATTAAAGCGGGGGATGTTGAAGTGGAACATAGGGGCATTTTGAGCAATAAGCGGATGGTGCATAATATATTACCGGATTCAGCTCCGTATGCGAATAGCCTTCTGGTGGTTGAAGTATATACAGAAAGCGGAAACTGGTCGAGCTACCCTCCGCATAAACATGATCAGGATAACTTACCAAATGAGTCGTTATTGGAAGAGTCCTATTATCATGAAATGAACCCGCCTCAAGGATTCGTTTTTCAGCGAGTATATACAGATGACCGTTCGATTGATGAGACCATGTCGGTTGAAAACGGCGATGTCGTACTTGTACCGGCCGGTTATCATCCGGTAGGAGTGCCTGACGGTTATGAATCCTATTACTTGAATGTTATGGCCGGTCCGACAAGGACATGGAAATTTTTCAATGATCCCGAACACGAGTGGATCCTGAATCGTTAAAGGAAAAGGAGCTGTTAACCAAATGAACTATACATTTAATATCGATAAGGAATTTGACTTGATTGCGATTGGCCGTGCCTGCATCGACTTGAATGCCAATGAATATAACCGTCCGATGGAAGAGACCATGACATTCACAAAATACGTGGGCGGTTCACCTGCCAATGTTGCCATCGGAAGTGCAAAATTAGGCTTGAAAGTCGGATTCATCGGTAAGCTTGCAGATGATCAGCACGGCCGTTTCATCGAGAGTTATATGCGTGAGGCAGATGTTGATACATCGAATATGGTAATCGATCGAGAAGGGCATAAAACGGGACTGGCCTTCACGGAAATTAAAAGTCCTGAAGAATGCAGTATCCTGATGTATCGGGATAATGTAGCCGACCTTCATTTAGCACCTTCGGAAGTGCATGAAGAATATATCAAAAAATCAAAGATTCTATTGGTTTCAGGAACGGCTTTAGCAAAAAGTCCATCACGTGAGGCAGTTTTAAAAGCCGTCAGCCTTGCGAAAAGAAATGATGTAAAAGTCATATTTGAATTGGATTACCGTCCCTATACATGGAATTCCATTGAAGAAACCTCCGTTTACTATTCGTTAGTCGCAGAGCAATCAGACATATTGATTGGCACTCGTGATGAATATGATGTAATGGAAAATACCGAAAAAGGTACGAATGAAAGGACCGTCCGTTACTTGTTTGAACATTCCGCAGACCTGGTCGTCATCAAACACGGAGTCGAGGGTTCATATGCCTATGCCAAATCAGGAGAAGTATTTAAAGCAAAGTCCTATAAAACGAAAGTATTGAAAACATTCGGCGCAGGGGATTCATATGCTTCCGCTTTCATATATGCGTTAGTGCGCGGCAAAGGGATTGAAAGCGCTTTGAAGTTTGGCAGTGCTTCCGCTTCCATAGTTGTAAGCAAGCACAGTTCATCTGAGGCGATGCCTGTTGCAGAAGAAATCGAGGATTTAATTGCCTTACGCGTGTAAGGAATTTATCTACATAGAGGGGTGAACAGAAGATGGGAACAGTGAGGTTGACGACAGCCCAGGCTTTGATCAAGTTTTTAAATCAGCAGTACATTCATGTTGATGGTGAAGAGTCTCCGTTTGTAGAAGGGATATTTAATGTATTCGGCCATGGGAATGTCGTTGGAATTGGTCAGGCACTCGAACAGGACGCTGGCCACTTGAAAGTGATTCAAGGAAAGAATGAGCAAGGGATGGCACACGCAGCAATCGCCTACAGCCGGGAAATGCTACGAAGGAAAATTTATGCCGTCACTACATCAGCCGGGCCAGGCTCGGCAAACCTGATAGCTGCGGCGGGGACGGCACTTGCCAACAATATTCCTGTCCTCTTACTTCCTGCTGATACATTTGCGACACGTCAGCCGGATCCGGTTCTTCAGCAACTTGAGCATGAGCATAGTACGGCCATCACAACAAATGACGCTTTTCTGGCAGTATCAAGATATTGGGATCGCGTCACTCGCCCTGAGCAGCTCATGTCCAGTCTGATCCGGGCCTTCGAGGTGATGACCGATCCCGGGAAAGCCGGGCCAGCGACGATATGCATCTCACAGGACGTAGAAGGGGAAGCATTCGATTTCGATGAACATTTTTTTGAAAAACGCGTCCATTATTTAGATCGGAAAGTTCCGGTAGAACGGGAACTGCAAGGAGCTGCCGAGAGAATTAGAGGAAGTAAGAAGCCAATCATCATCGTTGGTGGCGGAGCAAGATATTCCGGAGCTCGGGATATTTTGATGAAGCTGGCAGAAAAGCATAACATTCCACTTGTGGAAACACAGGCAGGTAAATCGACGGTGGAATCATCTTTTCCTAAGAATTTGGGCGGAGTCGGCATTCTCGGTACGATGGCTGCCAATAAGGCTGCCCGCCAGGCAGATCTCGTAATTGGTGTCGGGACCCGCTATACGGACTTTACGACGTCTTCCAAAACTGCATTTGATTTTGAAAGGACAAAGTTTTTGAACATTAACGTCAGCCGCCTTCAAACCTATAAATTAGATGGGTTTCAGGTCGTCGCTGATGCAAAAGTGGCGCTCGAGAACCTTGAAGCGTTACTAGTAGGCTATGAAACCGAATATGGGGAGATGCTTGGAGATTGGAAGGAGGAGTGGCTTTCCGAACGGACCCGTTTAAGTCAAGTCACTTTCAGCCGTGAAAATTTCATGCCTGAAATCAAAAGCCAGTTTTCACAGCAAGTCTTGAATGAATACTCGGATGCATTAAAAACTGAATTGGCCCAATCCGCTGCGATGATCGCAATAAACGATACGGTCGATCAGGAAAGTGTGGTGGTCGGTTCAGCCGGATCACTTCCGGGTGACTTGCAGCGCCTCTGGCATTCAAGCGTGCCAAACACGTACCATCTTGAATATGGATTCTCCTGCATGGGCTACGAAATTGCTGGAACTTTAGGAGCTAAGCTTGCCCATCCAGACCGGGAAGTCTATGCAATGGTAGGGGACGGCAGTTTTCTGATGCTGCATTCGGAATTGATCACAGCCATCCAATATAATCATAAAATCAATGTTTTATTGTTTGATAATTCTGGCTTTGGCTGCATCAACAATCTGCAAATGGAGAATGGCAGCGGAACATATTGCTGTGAGTTCAGAACACATGATAACCAAATCATGAATATTGATTACGCAAAAGTGGCGGAAGGGTACGGAGCCAAAACTTATCGGGCCAATACGGTCGATGAGCTGAAAGCTGCGCTGGAGGATGCAAAGAAACAGTCGGCATCTACATTAATAGAAATGAAGGTTCTGCCGAAAACGATGACGGATGGTTATGACTCCTGGTGGAATGTTGGCGTGGCAGAGGTCTCTGAACGAGAAAGTATACAAAGGGCATATGAAGCGAGACAAGAGAAATTAAAAAAGGCCAAACAATATTAAAAGGGGGAAGTCGGAAAATGCAGGAGATTTCGTGGGGGATTGCCCCAATTGGCTGGCGTAATGATGACATACCGGAAATCGGAGCTGAAAACACCCTATCCCACCTTTTAAGCGATATTGTCGTGGCGGGATTTCAGGGGACCGAAGTAGGAGGTTTCTTCCCGGAACCGGCGGTCCTGAATAAAGAGCTGCAGCTTCGGAACTTAAAAATAGCCGGTCAGTGGTTCAGCAGTTTCATCATCCGAGATGGCATTGAAAAAGCAGAAAGGGATTTCCATGAACATTGCAAATATTTACAGGCTGTCGATGGAGATGTAGCGGTAGTATCCGAACAGACTTACAGTATCCAAGGCGGAAGGTACGATGTATTTAAGGAAAAGCCCCACTTTACTGATGAAGAATGGGGAATATTGTGTACGGGCCTGAATCGGCTCGGGGATATTGCTGGACTTTACAACCTAAAACTGGTGTATCACCACCACATGGGGACAGGGGTCCAGACACTTAGTGAAATTGACCGCCTTATGGAAAATACCGAAAAGAAAGTGCATCTGTTATATGATACTGGACATATTTATGTATCGGATGGCGATTGCAAGTCCCTTTTGCAAAAGCATATCGACCGCGTTGGGCACGTTCATTTCAAGGATGTAAGGCATAACGTGCTGGTGCAGTGCCGGAAAGAGGGAAAATCATTTCAAGAATCTTTTTTAGCGGGCATGTTCACAGTGCCTGGTGACGGCTGCATTGACTTTGTGGAAGCTTACCATACATTACTGGAAAATCATTATAAAGGCTGGATTGTAGTAGAAGCGGAACAAGATCCGTCCGTTGCCCATCCATTGGAATACGCATTAATGGCTCGCAAGTATATAAATGACAGGCTGCTCCTAGTTCAAGATTAAAAACCGGAAAGAAGTGATTAACTTGAGTAATGATGGAAATCAAATGGCATTCTTACGCAAGATTATTATTATCTCGACGTTAGGCGGTCTTTTGTTCGGATATGATACAGGTGTCATTAATGGCGCTTTGCCGTTCATGTCCGAAGCGGATCAACTTAACCTCAATTCACTTACGCAAGGACTTGTTGCCAGTTCACTTCTTTTAGGCGCGGCACTTGGAGCGTTTCTGGGAGGCAGGCTTTCGGATTATGCGGGCCGCCGAAAAAACATTCTTTTTCTTTCGGTACTTTTTTTCCTTTCCACCATTGGATGCACGTTTGCACCGAATGTTACGGTCATGATTGTCTGCCGTTTTCTACTCGGACTTGCGGTAGGCGGGGCGTCAGTAACCGTTCCTACTTATTTGGCGGAAATGTCTCCTGCTGAACGACGCGGCCGGATCGTCACCCAAAATGAATTGATGATTGTTAGTGGACAGCTGCTTGCATTCATCTTCAATGCCATTCTAGGGACAACGATGGGTGACAGTTCACATGTTTGGCGTTACATGCTGGCAATAGCATCACTTCCAGCCATACTTCTTTTCTTTGGCATGATCAGGTTGCCCGAAAGTCCAAGGTGGCTTGTGTCCAAGAACAAAAATGAAGAGGCCCTGAAGGTTTTGAAAAGAATACGTAAAATGGATGAGGCAGAATCGGAATTTCAGGGAATCAAAGCGACATTCGATAAGGAGAACCATGTTAAAAAGGCTACATATAAAGATTTGACCGTCCCATGGATACGGAGAATCGTCTTTCTTGGAATCGGGATTGCAATCGTTCAGCAAATAACGGGCGTTAATTCTATCATGTACTATGGTACCCAAATTTTAAAGGATGCTGGGTTTGAGACAAAAGCTGCTTTGATCGGGAATATTGCAAACGGTATCATTTCTGTTTTGGCAACGTTTTTAGGTATTTGGCTGCTTGGTAAAATCGGGCGCCGTCCAATGCTCATAACCGGTTTGATCGGGACTACGACCACATTGCTTTTGATTGGCGTCTTATCTTCCCTTCTTGAAGGGACGGTTGCCCTTCCCTATCTCATTTTGTCCTTGACTGTCACCTTCCTTGCCTTTCAGCAGGGGGCCATTTCACCGGTTACCTGGTTGATGCTTTCAGAGATCTTCCCGCTTCAAGTACGTGGGCTCGGTATGGGTGTCACCGTATTTTTCCTTTGGGGCGTGAACTTTCTAATCGGCTTAACATTCCCGGTTTTATTAGATAAAGTCGGATTGTCTACCACATTCTATATCTTTTTCGCTTTAGGCATCATCGCTATCATCTTTGTGAAAAAGTTTTTACCGGAAACGAGAGGACTTACACTTGAACAGCTTGAACAAAACTTCCGCAATCATGGAAAAGAACCTGCAAAGGAAATAACACAAATAATTTAAGAGTTATAGAGTAATAAACCAGATATTCATAAAAGGAGGAATATGATCATGACATTAAATTTTGGGGTAATAGGAACGGGTGCCATCGGCCGGGAGCATATTAAAAGAATTACGGACAAATTATCCGGAGGGAAAATTGTGGCTTTAACCGATGTGAATGAAGAGGCGGCAAAACAGGTCGTGGAACAATATGGACTTGAGGCACTTGTATATCCGGATGACCAATCACTCGTAAACTCGGAAAATGTCGATGCTGTGCTTGTTACGAGTTGGGGCCCTGCACATGAGCAAAACGTATTGAATGCGATTGAAGCTGGCAAATATGTATTCTGTGAAAAGCCACTGGCAACAACGGCGGAAGGCTGCAGGAGAATTGCCGAAGCGGAAATGAAACATGGGAAGCGTTTGGTGCAAGTTGGTTTTATGCGACGTTATGATAGCGGTTACGTACAACTGAAAGAAGCCATTGATAGAAATGAAATTGGTGAGCCGCTCATGGTCCGCTGTGTACATCGCAACCCAGAAGTGGATGAAAAATATACGACGGAAATGGCGGTCGTTGATACATTGATTCATGAGATTGATGTATTGCATTGGTTAATCAGCGATGATTACAAATCAGTTCAAGTCATTTACCCGAAGAAAGCAAGCCGCGCGCATGCTAATTTAAAAGATCCCCAAATCATCATAATGGAAACGAAGAGCGGGATTGTCATTCAAGCTGAAGTATTCGTGAATTGTAAATATGGCTATGATATCCAATGTGAAGTCATTGGTGAGGAAGGTGTTGCATATCTTCCTGAACCAGCGAGCATCGTGACAAGGAAAGGCGCAAAACGGAGCACGAATATCTTGGTAGATTGGAAAGATCGTTTTATGGATGCATATGACATAGAATTACAGGATTTCATAGATTCCATTATAAAGACAGGTCAGCCGAATGGTCCGACTTCATGGGACGGATACATTGCTGCCGTAACAGCTGATGCTTGTGTAAAGGCACAAGAGTCCGGACAGAAAGAATCCGTTGACCTTGAAGAGAAGCCTGATTTTTATACGGGAAAAATTACTGTACAGTGAACGTACCCATGCATTGAAACGAAAAATAAATAAATTATAGGGGGAAAGACCAATGAAACTAGCTTTGGATCCTACGATGTATGCCAATTTATCATTAAAAGAAATGGTCGATAAAACAGCGGAACTAGGCTATGAATATATCGAACTGTCACCGAGGGAAGATTTTTGTCCATTCTATAAATATCCTAAAGTGGATAAGGAACAGATTAAGAATTTGAAACGCTGGTGTAGCGACGCAGGTGTGAAGATATCATCCTTGCTTCCGCTTTACTACTGGGCCGGTCCTGATGAGGAACGGCGCCAGGCCGCAGTCCGAAATTGGAAACGTGCCATTGAAGTTGCAGTGGAATTGGATGTTGACTTGATGAATAGTGAATTTAACGGATCTAAATTCAATGAAGTTATCTGTGAAGAGAAATTCATTAAATCGATGGTTGAGCTCCTCCCGGTATTTGAAAGGGAAGGCGTTAAACTGAATTTGCAGGCACACCCATTCGATTTTATCGAAACGCATGAGGGAGCGATGGATATGATCCGTGCCCTTGACCGTCCGTGGATCAACCTTGTGTATTCAACCGCCCATACATTTTTCTATGATGATGGCAAAGGCGATATCGCCCCTATGTTCGATTCTGCCGGGGATCGCCTGCAACATGTCTTGTTTGCAGATACATTCAATCATAAAGCATCCAACGGACTCCGTTATATCGTCAATCCCCCAGGTGTCGAGGCAACTGTCCACCAGCATTTGAACATCGGCGAAGCGGAAGTTGACTTTGATACGATCTTCAAAAAACTGAAAGAAATGAATTTTGACGGCATCGCGACAAATGCAGTATTTGCTTGGATCGACAAAGCAGACTGGTCAAGTAAGCTTATGCTTGAAAAAATGAGAGACGGATTGGGTTTAGCAGAAAAAATTGGAGGCTGACAGAATGAATATATGTTTCAACCAAGCGACAACACTTGAAAATTCCAACTTGGTCAAAGATCTCAAACACTGTGAAAAACATGGTTACGATTATATCGAAATCCGTACCATGGATAAATTGCCTGAGTATTTGGAAGAGCACTCTATTGAAGACCTAGCGGAATTTTTTAACGCAAATCATATTAAACCGCTAGCCTTCAACGCGCTCGTATTCTTTAATAACCGAGATGAAGACGGCCATAAGGCGATAATAGGCGAATTTAAAAACATGATGATCATGGCGGAGAAATTGAGTGTGAAATATGTGGTGGCGGTTCCGCTTGTAACGGAAGCGAAAATATTGAAAGAAGATATTAAAAACAGCTGTGTGGAAGTATTGACTGAGCTTTCCGAGATCGCTGAACCGTTTGGCGTCAAAATTGCAGTGGAATTTGTCGGGCATCCGCAATGTACTGTGAATACATTCGGTCAGGCATACGATATCGTTGAAACGGTCAACCGTGATAATGTTGGGTTGGTGCTGGACTGTTTTCACTTCCATGCCATGGGTTCCAGTTTGGAAGACTTGAAGAAAGCGGATGGGGCGAAAATCTTCATTTTACATATTGATGATACAGAGGATTTTCCAATCGGCTTTTTGACGGATGAAGACCGGGTATGGCCTGGGCATGGTGCCATAGATTTAGACAGCATATTATCCATCTTGAAGGGAATTGGTTATTCTGACGTTGCCTCTGTGGAACTGTTCCGTCCGGAATATTATGAACTCGATGCTGAAGAAGCCATTAAAACAGCAAAAGAAACGACAATTCAAGTTATTTCGAAACATTTTGCACTGCAGAACTCATAAAGTGATCATGTAATCTCGGGAATAAGGGGGTGAAGGAATAATGCCTTTAGTATCAATGAGAGAGATGCTTTTAAAAGCAAAAGCAGAAAGGTATGCTGTGGGTCAATATAATATTAATGGTTTGTCATTCGCCCAGTCGTTTTTACAAGCTGCCAATGAGGAACGAGCGCCAATCATACTTGCGGCATCGGACAGGCTTGTTGATTATCTTGGCGGATTTAAAACGATTGCGGCCATGGTGAAAAGTCTTATGGAAGAAATGGACATTACGGTTCCGGTTGCCCTTCATCTTGATCATGGAATGGATGTGGAACGATGCAGGAAAGCGATCGATGCGGGTTTTACATCGGTCATGATCGATGGCTCCCATCATCCAATAGATGTAAATATTGAAATCACCAAAATGGTTGTCGACTATGCCCAAAAGAACGGCGTTTCCGTTGAGGCGGAAGTGGGGACAGTCGGTGGGACGGAAGATGGCCTCGTTGGCGGTATTCAATATGCAGATCCCCATGAATGCACGAGGATTGTAAAAGAAACGGAAATTGATGCTCTAGCGGCTGCTTTGGGTTCGGTTCATGGCCCGTATCAAGGAGAACCTAAACTCGGTTTTGAGGAAATGAAATCAATTTCGAACACGACGAATGTACCTCTCGTCTTACATGGAGGCTCAGGTATTCCGCTGCACCAAATTAAAAAGGCAATTGAACTTGGACACGCCAAAATAAATGTCAATACCGAAAGCATACAAGTATGGGCAAAAACGATTCGGGAAGTATTAGCCGTTGAAGGAAAAGTATATGAGCCGCGCGCCATCATCACACCAGCGAAAGAAGCTATCATCTCCGTCGTGAAGAGAAAAATGGCAGAGTTCAATACAAGTGGAAAGGCTTAAGAATGAAAAGGTGTTCCCGATTACGCTGCGGGCACCTTTTTGCACATTCACTTTTTGCACGAGGTGCCATTGCTGAAAAATAGTTCGCTGGTCAGGGGAAGTGTTGCAATGACTTTGTTACATAACGCACGCAATAGATTTTTATTTTTAGTGCTCTCATTTATTTTTTGGTTTTCAAATTTCATTTATATTCCCATTTTGTCTCCTTACCTTGAGACGATTGGAGGGGATTATACATTTATCGGCATGGTACTAGGCAGTTATGGGCTGATGCAATTTCTCTTCAGGCTTCCGTTCGGGATTTTTTCCGACCTCATAAAAGTAAGGAAACCTTTTATTATATTTGGAATGGTCGTGAGTACGTTGAGTTGCGTGACATTTGCATGGGCCGATAGTTTAGGCTTGATCCTTTTGGCCCGCTCGTTAGCTGGAATTGCCGCTGCAACTTGGGTAGCCTTCACCATTTTATTTTCCAGCTATTTTTCAGAACGTGATCTTCACCGAGCGATGGGCAGTATCTCGTTAGCTGTGGTTCTGGCACAGCTGCTTGGAATGGTGATCAGCGGGTACATTGTCGATCAATGGGGATGGCAAGCACCTTTTTGGATTGGAGGAATTATTGGTTTCATTGGTATCGTCCTTTCACTTTTTATTTACGAATCGAACGAAGATTTTCCGCAAGAGCCTATTCAATTGAAAGAACTCGTATCAGTCATGCTTGAACCGGCGCTTTTAAAAGTATCATTTTTATCCATTCTCGCACATGGCATCATCTTCACGACAATGTTCGGTTTCACCCCGACATTTGCTTTAAAGCTTGGTCTCCAGACTGATGAGATCAGCATGGTCATCTTTTCATTCATGATTCCTCATGCCATTGCCACCATGCTTAGCGGAAAAATATTCGTACCATTATTCGGACAATGGAGGTTACTGAAACTAGGATTCGGACTAACGGCCATTTTTACAATATGTACGCCATTAATAGATACAAAAGGGATGCTTTTTATGATCCAAGGATTGAATGGATTCTCATTAGGCACTCTTTTTCCCTTGTTTCTAGGAATGGCGGTGGAGTCGATCCCCCTTGAAAAAAGGGCAACGGCCATGGGGGCATATCAAGCAATCTACGCGATTGGTATGTTTGCAGGACCTTTCATTGCAGGAGTATTGATCTCACATTTAGGTATTTCTGCAGGATTTTATTTCGCTGGATCATTAGGTGCAACCGCTGTGTTATTTATGATTGTATGGAGTCGTCTTGAAAGGAAGGCAACAAAACATAATTTGAAATTGAACTAAGCGAGTGAAAGGGATGCTAGTTTAAATAGAGGAGGAGAACTTATGAAGGTTGGTTTAGTTACGGACATTTTAGGTTACATGCCATTTGAAAAAATGCTGGATACGTGTGTGGATCAGGGAATAGAGACACTGGAGCTTGGATGCGGCAATTGGTCGGATGCTCCACATCTCGATCTCGATGGACTTCTTGGCAGCACCGCAAAACGAAAGCAATTTTTAAATGAATTAAATGTAAGGGGGATTAGCATTGCAGCGTTGAATTGTTCTGGCAATCAGCTTGATCCATCAGATGAAGGAACCATGCATAAAGCCGTTGTTAATAAGACCTTTCAGCTAGCTGGGCTTTTAGGAGTCGAAACGGTTGTCATGATGTCGGGGTGTCCTGGCGGCGGACCAAGTGACAGGACGCCCAATTGGCTGACACATCCCATTTTGCCCTCACATTTTGAGATGCTTGATTGGCAGTGGAATGAGGTGGCGTTCCCTTATTGGGAAAAAACTGTGACAACGGCAAAAGAAAATGGAGTTAGAAGGGTTGCCATCGAAAATCTAGGCTGCAATTTAGTTTACAATCCTGAGACTCTCTTTATATTGAGGGATGAAGTCGGAGATACGGTCGGCATGAATTTTGATCCGAGTCATTTATTTTGGATGGGCGGTGACCCCATCGCAGCTTTAAGGAATTTAGGAAGCGCAGTTTATCATATTCATGCAAAAGATGTTCGCTTAGAAAGAGGGATATATGATGTCCAGGGATTGATTGATGTGAAACCGATGAACCAATATTCAGATAGATCATGGAATTATGTTGCACTCGGTTATGGACACGACAGTGGCTGGTGGAAGGAGTTTTTTACTATCGTTAAAATGATAGGTTATGAAGGGCCCATCGTTCTCGAAATGGAAGATTTGACAATGGAGCCAATAACGGGCGTGAAAAAATCCATGAATGTTTTGAAAGAAACGTTGCCTAGAGAATTCGATGTTTTAACATGAAGTCTAAATTACTTTATAATGGACTTAATGAAAATGAAAAAAGAAATTGGCAGGTGGAGATAATAGTATGAAAATGAGCGATGTGGCGAAATTGGCAAACGTATCTCCTGCAACTGTTTCAAGAGTGCTCAGACAGCCGGATTTAGTCAGCGAGGATACTAAACAAAAGGTGATGCAGGTGATTGAAGAGATGAATTACAAGCCTCACATGATTGCCAGTCAGTTCAGGACGAAAGAGACAAAGATCATTCTCGTCGTCGTTCCGGATATAACAAGGCCGTTTTTTTCCGAAGTGCTTCGGGGCATTGAGCATACAGCTGTAGAAAATGGCTATCAGGTTATATTGGGAGATACGGAGAACGACATTGAACGGGAAAAGGAATATATCGATTTGCTATACAAAAAGCAGGCAGATGGAGCATTACTCCTTACAGCTAGAATGAACAGGGAAAGCCTGGAAAAACTATCAAATCAATTTCCGATTGTACTGGCATGTGAATACGTGGACGGACTGGATATACCAACTGTTTCGATTGACAATGTAAGCAGTGCCAGAAAAGTTACGGAACATTTAATCAAGCTTGGACATAGACGGATTGCCCATATAACAGGACCTATGAATATCATTCTTAGCCGGGATCGCCTAGGGGGGTTCCAGCAGGCAATGAATAGCCATCACTTGAAGGTCAACCCGGAATTCATCCAGGAAGGGGATTATGGCATTGACTCGGGTTATGACCAGATGGTGAAATTATTATCGCTGGAAAACAAGCCTGAAGCAGTTTTTGTTTTTAATGATGAAATGGCGTTGGGAGCTGTAAAGGCGATCCAGGATCATGGCTTGAGCGTTCCCGATGATATTGCTGTCGTAGGTTTTGATAATTTGAAAATAGCATCGATTTTTAATCCTCATATAACGACCATTGACCAGCCTAAGTACGAAATAGGGAAAAAGGCAACGAACCTATTGCTGACCTTAATGAAAGGCGGAACCATTGAACAGAAAAAATTTGTTCTGAAAGATGAGTTGATCATCCGCGAATCTTGCGGTTCCAAATTGGAAAAAAGCTTTAATGCATAAAATGTGTGGCAAGATTGCTATGTTAGTAATTGAATGGCTTCCTTTTATGGAAGCCTTATCCGTTTGAAAGAGATTCAGGTTTACTCAATTAACATCATTAGGATTCTTATCTGGTGAAAATTTCAGACTAATCCACAGGTGTTGCAGGAGCTTCACTGACAGCATTTGTTTAATTAATGTAAGCTTTAACCTTAATAATATGGAAACGTAAATGATATTTTTGAATCGCATTCATCTTGAATGTGGATTTTTTTGATTGAATGTTTAGGGCTTTTTAATTGGCCTTATTTTCGATTCAAAGATTTCACTTTTAGTGGATTCCAGTCCAGATGAAATTACAAATACTTTTTGTATTTCTTTAATTTATAGATGACTGTTGGCTGGCTGATACCCAAATGTTCTGCCATCTCGTATGTGGTTTTACATTTTTTCCATGCTTTTGCAATCAGTTGCCTTTCAACCTTTTCCAGTGTCTTCTTTAAATCGAAATTCTCTTCACAATCCTGTTCGATTGCAAGGAAGTTGGAGTCATCAGGCTGTTCAATTTGCCCTGTGATGGATTGTGGAAGGTGTTCGGGAAATATAATGGGTTCTTCGATGGTCAGGATCAACCGTTCAATTAAGTTTTCTAATTCCCGTATATTTCCGGGCCAATGATAATGAGTCAAAACTTCATAAGTCGATGGATGGATTTTTTTGAATTTCTGGTATTTATCACTGGTTTTCTGTAAGTAATGCTGAATTAAGAGAGGGATATCTTCTTTACGTTCATGTAATGCCGGAATTTGGATGGGAATCACATTCAAACGATAAAATAAGTCCAATCTAAACTTACCTTGACTTACCATCTCCTTCAAATCTTGATTAGTTGCTGCAACCAGGCGGAAGTTAATATGGTTTTCTTTTTTTCCACCGATGCGCTTTATCTTTTTTTCCTGTAATACTTTCAGTAATTTAGCTTGCATGGCAAGTGGGAGTTCCCCGATTTCATCCAAGAAAAGAGTTCCGCTGTCAGCCTGCTCAATCAGGCCTTGCCTCCCTTGTTTATTTGCCCCTGTAAATGATCCCGGCTCATAGCCGAATATTTCCGATTCAAACAAGCTATCAGGTATCGTACTGCAATTCACTTCGATAAAAGGTTCTTTCTTTCGGTTGCTTTGGTCATGAACAGCACGGGCAAAAGTGCTTTTCCCTACCCCGGAAGGTCCTAATAAGAGAATCGTGGCATCGGTTTTTGCAACATTATGGATCGTTTTTAAAATATGCTTCGTTTCATTACTTCTAGCAATCAAATAATGGTAATCCAGTTCCTTTTCTCTTAAATCCTCGACTTCCGTTTGATAGCCTTTTACTTTTCGTTGTAATTGTTCAAATTGATCCTGCAATTGCAGGATCTCGGTTTGATCCTGACCATAGCTGATTACCCTAACGAGAAGTCCTTCCTTATTAAAAATGGGATAGCCAGTCGACATGACAACATGACCCGTTTTCGTTTCCTGCATTATGCGCTTCGCTTTCTTTTCTTTTAAAACAATCGCATTGATGGAAGGTGTGAGAAGGCCATCGCTTTCTAATTGATAGACGGAGGTACCGATATAAGAGTCACTTTCCATACCATAAATCTCCCAAAGCTTAGGGTTGGAATATAAAATGATTCCATCTTGATCGGTAATGAGAATGTTATTATTCGATGTTTCAATAATCTTATTTAGTTCTTCCTCCAGCATGTCGTCGTACATACATTCCGCTCCTTCGGTTTTGGGATGCTGTTTAATTAAAATATAAATCAAAAAGTCTAAATAATCAAAAAATAAATCAAAAACCAAGAAAATGATTAAATTTTTAATCATTTGATGAAACAAAATAATGAAAAGCCATATATACCGCAGCGAAATAGTTGGCCTGAATCTTGCTTATGTAAAAGGTAAGAAGAGAATTTCCAAACAAGGTGTTATATATGTCCATTCTATTTGAAAGGATGGAAGTTTGTATGACATCTGCCATGACAGTGGAGTGAAAATATAATAATAGCAGAATTAGAATTTAGGAGGATGTTACATGATGAAGTATCAACCGAAAGACTCATTCAAATCACCCCGTTTTTGTGGAGTGCGTACGTTTATGAGGCTCCCATTTGTTGAACGGGTAGATGAACATATGGATTTTGTCATTACGGGAATTCCTTTTGATTCCGGGCAATCATTTAGAACGGGTGCGAGATTCGGACCAGAAGCCATTCGCGATTTTTCAATCCTTTTACGTCCTTATAATCCAGAACAAGATATTAATATTTTTGACTATATATCAGGAATTGATTATGGGGATATTCCGATCATTCCCGGGTATATTTCTGAAACATATAAAAAGATTGAAGAAGAGCTTACCCCCGTCATTGAAAAAGGGATCATTCCCATTTCATTGGGAGGCGATCATTCCATTACGCTAGGGGAGTTACGTGCGATCGTAAAAAAACATGGTCCAGTTGCCCTGCTTCAATTCGATGCTCACTCTGATACTTGGGATAGTTATTTCGATCAAAAGTATAATCACGGAACCGTTTTTCGCCGCGCGATAGAAGAGGGTCTCATCGATGTATCACGATCTCTTCAAATTGGTATGAGGGGCGGTCTGTATGGACCGGAAGATCTTCAGGATGCCAGGGATTTAGGTTTGGGCGTTTATACGACAAACGATTATAAACGTATCGGGGTCGAAAAGATGCTAAGGGTCATTCATGAGCGTGTTGCGGATGGTCCGGTGTTTTTATCCTTTGACATTGATTTCTTAGATCCGGTCTATGCTCCAGGAACGGGTACCCCTGAAGTTTCCGGAGCCAGCATTGATGATGCTTTAGCCTTAGTGAGAGGATTGACGAATATAGATTTTGTTGGATTCGACCTTGTTGAGGTTTTACCATCATACGATCACGGACAAATCACGGCTGCCGCAGCCGCTAATATTGTCTATGAATTCATCACACTCATCGCTCTCGCAAAAAAAAGGAAAATGGAGAAAAAAGAGAGAGCCGGAGATTTGGAAACACAGCTTAATAATTAATTCCTCATTTTTACTGGAAAGAAGGAAGGTATCGGTGAAATCCCTTCCTTCCCTCTTTACAAAGCGAACATAACAAGCCCAAAAGGAGATGTGTACATGCATATTTTGGATATATCGATCATGATTCTATATTTTTCTGTTTTAATCATTGTGGGAGTAATCGGATCCAAACGGGCAAAAACAGCAGATGATTTCATTGTGGCAGGACGTAATCTTGGTCATTTTATGTATTTATCCTGTTTAGCTGCTGTGATATTAGGGGGAGCTTCTACTCTAGGAACAGCAAAGTTAGGTTATCAGTTTGGGATATCCGGTATTTGGCTAGTGGTGATGATTGGGCTCGGCATTATCGCTATCGGGTTGTTTTTAACAAATAAGATATTTAATTTAAAAGTATTGACGATCAGTGAAATGCTTGAGAAGCGCTACAACTCTCAGACAAGATTGATCAGTGCCCTTGTCTCTGTTATCTATACATTCATGCTGACTGTAACGCAAGTGATTGGGATGGGGACGATTTTACATGTTTTGGCTGGCTGGAATTTAACGGTCTCCATGATAGTCGGGGGTGGAATCGTTTTATTTTATACGATATTAGGAGGTATGTGGTCAGTCACCATGACTGATGTCGTACAATTCGTCATCATGACGATCGGTATTTTCTTTATCATGCTTCCGATGAGCATCTCTAAGGCAGGAGGGTGGGACTCGCTTAAAGAAAATCTCCCTGCATCACATTTCGAGCTAGGAAACATTGGCGGAGAGACAATTTTTCAATATTTCCTACTATTCACTCTAGGGGTAGTTGTTGGCCAAGATATTTGGCAGCGTCTTTTTACCGCACGAACCAAAGCTGTTTCTCGTGGCGGAACGGTTGGAGCGGGACTATATAGTGTTTTTTATGCCATAGCAATCAGTATCATTGGAATGTGCGCTTTTATTATCCTTCCTGATTTAGGCGATCCCCAAAATGCATTTACCAGCATAGCGATGGTAACTTTACCTGCTGGTCTATTAGGGGTTGTCATTGCGAGTGTGGTATCAGCCCTAATGTCCACTGCTTCAGGAACTTTGCTTGCTTCGTCCACTTTAGTTGTTAATGACATCATTAAAAAATATTTTGGTCCAAAAATGAGCGAACGACAATTTTTAAAAACATCCCGAATTACAACTTTAACGATTGGTGTATTGACCATAATCGTTTCGATATGGATTCAAGATATTTTAGTTGCATTGGATGTAGCTTACGCAATTTTATCCGGTGCTGTGTTCTTTCCAATCATCCTTGGTTTCTTTTGGAAAAGGGTCACGGCCACAGCAGCATTTTACTCGATTCTGGCCAGCATGATCGTTATTATTGTGGGATTGGTGATTAATGGACCTTCCTCCACTCAACCAATTCTATACGGGCTCGCTACTAGTTTTGTCGTCATCACTACGATTACTTTCCTAAGTTCCAATAATGATCACAAGAACGAAAGTGAAGTAAAGCAAGATGTAAAGGGTAAAGCTGACATGGACACCATGGCTAATTGAAGGTCCGGCAAAAAAACGGAAAAATGGAGGAGGAAAGTAAAAATGACAAAGACAATTTCCCTGCAACCGGCAACATTCAATACAATGGAAGAAGAACGCAATCACCGGAAGGAACGTTTGGCAGCTTCATTCCGCCTTTTTTCAAAGTTTGGTTTCGATGAAGGGATAGCAGGCCATATTACGGTCCGTGATCCTAAATATACAGACCATTTCTGGGTCAATCCGTTTGGGATGCATTTTAGTCAAATTTCCGTTTCGGATCTTATATTGGTTAATCATAAAGGTGATATTGTAGAGGGTGAACATTCTGTGAATGGTGCTGCCTTTGCCATTCATTCTGAAATCCATAAATCGCGGCCGGAAGCGATTGCAGCGGCACATGCTCATTCGGTCTATGGAAAGACATGGTCTTCCTTAGGGAGACTGTTAGATCCGATTACGCAAGATGCCTGCCAATTTTACAATGACCATGCATTATTTGATGATTTTACTGGTGTGGTTTATGCATCCGAAGAAGGAAAGCGTATTGCTAAGGCTTTAGGTCAATACAAAGCTGTCATCCTCCGCAATCATGGATTGTTAACGGTCGGCCAATCTGTAGATTCAGCTGCTTGGTGGTTCATAACGATGGAACGTTCATGTCAAGCACAGATAATGGCTGAATCTGTAGGTAAGCCGATTTTTATAGAAGAAGAGTATGCAAAGTTAACGGCAGAACAAACGGGAACGGAATATGAGGGATGGCTGAGTTTTCAGCCTCTTTGGGACAGAATCAGAAAAGAGCAACCAGATTTCTTGAAGTGATCATAAAGCACGGCATAGTATAATCGCAACGGATTGCCTTCTCGTAAAAGAGGGAGAAAGGAATCGTAGGTTCTTGAGGAGGTTTTATAATGTCCGCTTCTAAGAAAACAGCACCTTCACTTTATATCAGGGTCGATATACCGGAAAAATACATCAATCAGTTTAAGGAGATTTGTTCAGAAGTTGTTGTCGAGCCATGGGAATTCGGCGAACCCGAACCAGAGCCAACGGTTGATTTAACAAAGTTTGATGTCCTATATACGCTGGGGCTTCATGATAATCTTAACATTATAAAAAAAGCTCCAAAGATTAAATGGGTCCATTCAGACAGTGCTGGAGTGGAGACCATGCTGAATGAAGATATACAAAACAGCGATGTCATCATCACCAATGTCAAAGGCTGCACATCTGTCCCGATAGCCGAGCATACAATTGCGATGCTATCTTCTTTAGCACGAGGAATACCGACAATGATCAGAAATCAAATAAACAAAACCTGGGTTGAAATTCCTGTGAAAGATCTTGAAAATGCGACAGTGGGGATAATTGGGTATGGTGATATTGGCTATGAGATAGCAAAGAGATGTAAAGCACTAGGTATGAACGTAATCGGGTGCCGCCGGAATCCCTCCAAGAGGAACAAAGAATATGAACCTGCTGATTTGATAATGGGTATGGATCAAGTGGATGATGTCCTCTCCAGGTCCGATTTTGTCGTCTTGGCACTCCCGTATACAAAAGATACCTCATACTTTTTTAATAAAGAACGTTTAAATAAAATGAAAAAAGGCAGCTATGTAATTAATGTCGGCCGCGGTAATACGATTGTGGATGAAGATTTAATCGATTTCTTAAGCAATGGGCACATAGCAGGAGCGGCTCTAGATGTGTTTGAAGTAGAACCTTTACCTAAGGATCACCCATTCTGGCAGCTGGAAAATGTCATGATTTCCCCGCATAATGCTTACAACTCTTCCAAACACCTAGATCGTGTGATGGAATTATTCCTGAAAAATTTAAAGCTATTTTCTGACGGTAAACCCCTAATGAACGTTGTGGAAAAAAAACTTGGTTATTAACAGTAATCGGTCTTTTGAAAAGAAAGTTCAACGGATCAATCATAAGAATGAAGTACGAGGGCAAACCTGATTGGGTTTGCTTTTTTTTGTTTAAAAGCCACTGCTTCATCTTTTTCTTGTATAGGACAATCTCTGATCAGGAAAAGCTGGATGTAAGGAGGCGATGTATGAATGGGTACTTTCGAAGTTATTTCCCTGATGCTAAGCTTTGGCATGTTTGTAATTGCTATTCTTGATTTCAAAAATCATGACAACAATCCTTGAAGATATTGGGGCAGGCCGATGTGTTTGATTAATAATGGAAGCGTTTAAAAAATACCGGGTTGTTTATAGAAGGTATTGAATTTTTAAACTTGCAGAGAACACCATTATGAGGTGTTCTTTTTGTTTTCAATGAGTTCAATAGCATATTCCATTCATAAGCTGTCATTTTTGACAAAACAATGATATACAAGTATAGTCTCTAATAGACCGGTTGATATAATTTTAAGGAGTGATCCAGCTATGGCAGAAAAACGAAACTCGAAAGACATTCTTATTGAAGCTGCTTCCCGACTTTTTCGGATACGTGGATATTACGGTGTAGGGCTCAAGGACATTATTGAGGAAAGTGGTATCCCAAAAGGTTCCCTGTATCATTATTTTCCGAAAGGCAAAGAAGAATTGGCGATCGAGGCGATTATTCATACAAAAGAATTCGTGATAGATGAAATTAAACGGGGATTTGATGAAATTGAAGACCCTATCAAAGCCATTCAGTCTCATATTTTTCATTTATCCGAGGTATTTGGTGATAGTGAAAATCTATTAGGACTGCCAATCGGGACGATTGCAGCGGAAACATATACGACGAGTGAGCAGATAAGAACGGCCTGTCAAGAAGCGATAGAAGATTGGCAATCCATATATGTGAAGAAATTACTCGAGGCGGAATTCAGTGAGAAACGGGCAAAAGAATTGAGTATCGTAATTAATGCTTTAATTGAAGGCGGTATCCTTTTATCCTTAACGGCGAAAAACGGGGAACCCCTCCAAGCCATTGCGGAACAGATACCATTATTGCTGATAAATAAATAAGTCATGCGGAAAAATTATCTTAAGCTTAGGTCGAACAGTTAGTAATTGGAGGAATTATTTTATGTCTGCAGATGCAACACAGCAACAAAACCCAGTCATTAGAACGACCCCTATATTAATTGCATTTTTAATTGCAGGGTTCATTGGGTTATTCAGCGAGACGGCATTAAACATGGCGCTGGGGGATCTAATACAAGAATTCAATGTCAGTCCTTCCACCGTGCAATGGCTGACAACGGGTTATCTATTAACATTGGGGATATTGGTTCCAGTTTCGGGACTCTTGATTCAGTGGTTCAATACTCGTCAATTATTCATTGCCTCAATGGTGTTCTCCATCATTGGGACGCTCATTGCAGCAATTGCACCTGGGTTCGGCATCTTGATGCTAGCTCGTGTCATCCAGGCAATCGGAACGGGTCTTTTATTACCTCTCATGTTCAATACCATCTTATTGATTTTCCCTATTCATAAAAGGGGAGCGACAATGGGATTGATGGGGCTGGTGATCATGTTTGCCCCAGCCATCGGACCGACAGTTTCAGGTTTGATTATCGAAAACCTAAAGTGGAATTTCATTTTCTGGGTGTCTTTGCCGTTCTTTGTGATCGCTTTACTATTCGGTCTCAAATATATGCAAAACGTTTCAACAATCACCAAACCTAAAATCGATGTACCATCCATTGTTTTATCGACCATTGGTTTTGGGGGTATTGTTTATGGCTTTAGTATTGTCGGAGAGCAAGGATGGAGCAATGCGATAGTTCTATCTTCGATCATTGTTGGACTTGTAGCGTTATTCCTGTTTGCTGTAAGGCAATTCAACATGGATAAACCAATGATTGATTTGCGCGTTTTTAAATATCCTATGTTCACGTTAGGGTTAATAACCGTCTTCATCACCTTCATGATCATCATGTCATCCATGATTCTCTTACCGTTATACCTGCAAACCGGTCTTGCATTAGCTGCGTTTTCTGCTGGGCTTGTACTATTACCGGGTGGAGTGCTTAATGGTATCATGTCTCCGGTTACGGGGCGCATTTTTGATAAGTTCGGGCCAAGAGGGTTAGTGATCCCAGGCTTCATTATCATGATTGTCATGTTATGGACTTTGACGAACGTAACGACTGAAACGACGATCATTATGGTAATCGTCATGCATACCCTCCTTATGATAGGTGTTTCGATGGTCATGATGCCGGCCCAGACAAATGGTCTGAATCAACTGCCGAAAAATCTTTATCCGGATGGAACGGCTCTAATGAATACATTGCAACAAGTATCGGGGGCCATCGGTACAACCGTTGCCATTACAATCATGTCAGCATCCCAAAAAAATTATATGGCAAATGCAGAAGATCCGTTCGATCCATCTGCCATCAGCGGTTCATTGACTGCAGGTGTTCAAGATGCCTTTATTTTCGGTCTTGTCCTTGCAATCATTGGTTTGATCGTCTCGTTTTTTATCAGGACAGCACGAGACTAATAAGATATTAATGAAAAAGATAAATTAGCCAGCAGGGAAAAGGTTTTCTCTGTCTGGCTTTTTGTTTGGAAAAAAACAATAACACCGTGAATAAAACGTTTTTATTGGTCTTTATTACCATATTTTATCAAAAGCTATAAAAATCAGAGTGAATTATTTGAAAATCAACCACTTATCGGATAATCTTACACAGTAATAGTTACTAAATTTAGCCCAGGTAAAGCGGTTAACAGGAGGAATTCAAATGAATACAATAAAAACCAAAATGTTTGAACCTGTAACAATAGGTGCATGGAACTTAAAAACAAGAACGGCAATGGCTCCTATGACACGATCGTTTGCCGATAACGAAACTGGTGTTGTAAATGACCTGACCGTAGAATATTACCGAAAACGGGCTCAAGATGGAATCGGACTTATCATTACTGAAGGTGTAGTGATTTCACCAAGAGCAAAGGGCAATCCTGGGGTTCCCGGAATATATACTCAAGAGCAAATCAACGGGTGGAAAAAAGTAACGGAAGCAGTGCATGCAGAAGGCGGAACGATTATTGCGCAAATCTGGCATGTGGGCCGTGCAAGCCACCATGAAATTGCAGGAGGACTTCCTCCGCAGGCTCCGTCGCCTATCGCTGCAGAAGGTAAGGTTTCACGATTCGGTAAACCTTTTGACATTCCTGAAGAAATGACAGAGACGGATATTGCAGAAGTTGTGAACCAATATAAACAAGCTGCAAAGAATGCAATGGGTGCTGGCTTTGACGGCGTTGAAATTCATGGTGCACACGGCTACTTAATAGACCAGTTCAATTCTGATACCTCCAATAAAAGGACCGATCGTTACGGTGGTGATTTAAAACAGCGTCTGACTTTTATGAAGGAAGTGCTAAAAGCAGTTATTGATGCGGTTGGAGTGGAACGCACCCTTATTCGTTTCTCGGCTTTGAAAATTGACCAGCCGTCTTACATGTGGGAAGACCCTGAAAAAGCGATCCAAACATTTATTGAAGCGTTCAATGAAACAGGAGTCAAAATGATTCACCCATCCACGATGGAATTTACCAAACCGATTGCAAGAGGATTGACGATGCATGAATTGGTACGCAGCCACTGGGATGGGATCATAATTGGTGTAGGGGGGCTTGATCCTGAAACCGCAGAAGCCGCACTGGAAAAAGGCATTATTGACGTTGCGGCGATTGGACGTCCGCTTATAGCCAACCCGGATTATCTGGCACGAATTAAGCAAGATGAAAAACTTGTTGATTACGAGGCAAAGAAACATTTAGGGCAACTGATTTAATAGGGATATAATATAAGTCAGGCTTGTTCATTGACAGGACACCGCAGTAACCATACTTCCTTCTCTATAACTGATGCGATTCTTCATTCAAGAAGGGTCGCCTTTTCTATGGAACTAAAAGGGAAGTGCAGAGGAAGAAGGACGTTAAAAAGGTTATATATATTTGGTAGACTTACTGGTTATTTCAATTAATAAAGTGAGGAAGCTGGTATATAAATGGAACGTATCATGGTTATCGGAGTGTCCGCGGGTGTCGGAAAATCCACTTTTGCAAGAAGACTTGGAGATAATTTGGATATCGAAGTACATCATTTGGATACTTTCTATTGGAGGCCTGGCTGGGTGGAAGCTCCTTTAGAGGATTTTATTTCTGCTCAGAAGGAAGTATTGAGTCATGACAAGTGGATAATGGAAGGCAACTATAGTAATTCTTTTAATTTACGTTCGGAGCTTGCCGATACGATTATTTATTTAGAACTTCCTCTCCGTGTTTGCCTTTACCGTGTTATAAAACGTTGGTTATCTTATCTAGGTAAAACAAGACCTGATATGGGCAAAGACTGCAATGAAAAATTAGATTGGCAGTTTGTTAAATTTATCATGACCACCTACTTTCCTCGCAAGAAAGAAATGAAAATGAGATTTGCAGATCTTCAAAAGAGTGACCCAAAAAAGCTAATAGTTATATTAAAAAGCAAGCACGAAATTGAAGGATATCTGTTGAATATGAAGGGATAAGCTTCTTACCATTAATTTTTATGACACTTAGAGATTTCCAAAACCAAGACTTTCCTGCTCTTAACATGGAGTTAATATAAAGCCCAAATGAAAAAGGGATCTTCCAATCGAAGATCCCTTTTTATGCCAGGAACTAAATGGCCGTATATGCAAGGGTCGATTACGGCAACCCACTATCTAGTCCATCATCTTTTAACTAAAGGCTTTACATCTTGCGGAATAGGGGAGATATAGCTTTTCCCTTGTAATCGTTCTTTTAGCTCTGTTTTTGCCTTTTCGATTAAATCTGGATTTTGAAGCACTTCTATTGCAGTTGCCGCAATAACCTTGCCAGCATGAAGCATTCCCTTATGGGCAATAGATGTTGATCCTAGTGTAACCCACTGCCAGCTATGCAAAGGTGACCCAAGAACAAAACAAGCTGTTGTGCATTGGGCAGTAGGAACAATCCAACTAACATCTCCCACATCCGATGAACCTGTTAATGGCGCTTGGAAGCCCTCAATGGGTTCTAACCAATTTGCCAATGCATCATCTTGATTATCCTTAAAAGGATTGAGTGTACTGTTCCTTTCTTGTTCGGTTAAGGTGGCGCGGACTTCTTTGGCAAGCTGTTTTTCCTTATCATCGTGTTGTGGAATACCTAATTCTTGAAAATTCTTGTACATGACGGATTCTAGCACATTGTTTTGGATAACATTGGAGCAGGCTTTATCGAAAATGATTTCTAATTCAGTTCCTGTCATAAGGGCAGCTCCTTTAGCAATATTACAAACTCTCAAGTAAATATCTTGAACTTGTGAAACTTCTGGAGCTCGTAATAAATAAAGAACTTCTGCATCTTGTTGGACAACATTAGGCGATAATCCACCTGAATTCGTTATTGCATAATGGACTCTTGCTTCTTGAATAATATGCTCTCTTAAATAGTTCACGCCAACATTCATAAGTTCTACGGCATCTAAAGCACTCCGTCCCAAATGTGGTGATGCTGCTGCATGAGAGCTTTTGCCTTTAAACTTATAATACACTTGGAAATTGGAAAGCGAATCCATCGACATAACGCCGTTAACATCCAGTGGGTGCCAACAAAATGCAAAATCAACGTCATCGAACAAACCTTCTCTGACCATGAAGGTTTTGCCTGATCCGCCTTCTTCTCCTGGACATCCATAATAACGGACTGTCCCATTTATATGATTCTCTTCCATATAATCCTTCACTGCAACAGCTGCAGCTAAAGATCCCGTACCAAGTAAATTGTGACCACATCCATGGCCATTTTCACCTTGTACTATTGGCTCTTGTTTAGCTGTAGCTTTTTTTTGACTCATACCTGACAGCGCATCAAATTCTCCCATGATTGCCACAATAGGTTTACCGGTGCCAAAGCTACCGATAAATGCCGTTTCTATGTTTCCAACACCTTTTTCAACAGAAAATCCTTCGTTTTCTAACGTGCTGCACAGCAATTCAGCAGATTGATATTCTTCAAAGCGTGTTTCTGCAAAATTCCATATACAGTCACTGACTTCAATGAATTTTTCTTTTTTTTGTTCAATGATTTCCGATAATCTATTTACATGTGTCATTTTACACTCTTTCCTTCCTATATATATTCTGAAGAATTATTTTAATAGGCGTCTTGCAATTAGATTCAAAAGTTCTGCACTCCTTGGTAAAACTTCTTCTTGAATATCAAATTTAGGGTGGTGATGTGGTGCAGGAATATCAGTCCCAATAATCATATATGTCCCTTTACCGCCATTATCCTGTACTCTTCGAATCATAAAACTTGCATCTTCGCTACCAGCAGAACCGGATTCCCTGCATGCTTTGATTGTTGAAAAACCATCTACATTCCTGGCTTCTTCCATGGCCAGTTCGACAAGTTCTTGATCACAACGAATCGTAATTGCTTGACCTATAATTTCAATTTCATGTTCAAGCTCATGCATACCTGCACTATGAGCCACGATATTTCGAACACGTTGCTCCACTTCAGCATTTGTTTCTTCGGATACAGAACGGGTCTCAATGACCATTTTTGCATGCGCTGGAATAATATTAGCGGCTGTTCCTCCGTTAAGAATACCTACATTTATGCGAGTAGAACCTGAACTGAATCTTGGAATGGCATGTATATTTAACAATGCGGTGGCTGCTCCTAACAATGCATTTTTCCCTTTTTCCGGAGAAGCCCCTGCATGAGAAGATACCCCATGAAAATGGGCAGCCATTTTCGTACTTGCTAAAAAGCCGGAAGAACCACCATGAAATTCTCCTAGGGGGACATCTGTGCCAAGGTGCAGACAATATAAATAATCCACATCATCCAAAATCCCTTTTTGTACAATTGAATAGGCACCGCGTACTCCTTCTTCAGCTGGTTGAAAAATAAGCTTTACCGTTCCTGCAAAATTCCCATCCGCTAATTTTTCAGCAAGTCCTAAGCCAATTGCTGTATGGCCATCGTGTGCACAGGCATGCATATTCCCTTCATATTTGGAACGAAAACCGTTTATTTGCGGGTAGTGGTCAGAATCAGTACTTTCCGTAACAGGCAATGCATCCATATCAAAGCGGAAAGCTACGGTTGGGCCATCAGTTTTTCCTTTTAATACACCAATGACGGCAGTATATCCACCCTCCATTTCTTGGAGGATTTTTGGATTGGCGCCATCTTGTAATGCTCTATTAAATGTTTCCTCTAATACTTCTATAGGGGGGACTCCACGGCGAGAATCACCATCTAAAGCATCTTTTCCAAATATCACGTTATATTTCAGAGAAGTTAGTGCTTCTACTACCTTTGAAGCAGTTCGAAATTCCGTAAATCCAACTTCCGGATGTTGATGAAGATCACGTCTTAAAGAAACAATATCCAATTCGTTTCACTCCTAATTTATTTGATGATAATTCATATAATACGATTTGGTGTCTGGACCAAGCAGCCCAGCCCCCCAAGTCGGGTAAGGGGCATGCGAGGCGCTTGAGATTTTTCAAATTACGGTAATTTCGGATATATTCCGGGACCAATTGGGAGGCCAAGGAAATACCAAACAACTACCAATAGAGTCCAAATGATGAAGATGATAATCGGATAAGGCAATATAAGAGAATAATAGGTTCCTAGTTTTGCATCTTTTCGATACTCTTGTAAGAAACTTAAGAATAGTGGGACAAATGGAGATACAGGTGCCAATGGCAGTACAGATGAATCTGCTACCCTGAACAACATTTGGGCGAAGGCAGGATGATAGCCTAATACCATGAACATTGGGACAAAAACGGGTGCCAATATAGACCATATTGCAGATCCGCTGGCAATGAACATGGAAAGAAGTCCAGATAAGAACATTAGCCCAATTAGGACAGGTGCACCTTCTATGTTTAGCTGTTCCAAGAGATCTGTGATGGATAAAGCCAAAAATTTACCCATATTACTCCAGTTAAAGCAAGCGACAAACTGGGAAAGCGGAAAAACCATAATAATAAATCCGGCCATTCCTTTAATTGGGTCCACTAATAATTCCGGAATGTCATTTTGTTTCTTGATTGCTCCCACCTTAACTCCATAAGTAATAGAAACTGTAAAAAAGAAGAGTAAGATGATTGCGACAATTCCAGACATGAATGGAGAGGGGAGAATGGCTCCAGTTTCTGGATTTCGTAATAGAGCTCCTTCCGGAACGACTAGAACGGCCATAACAGCTATAAAAATCAATGCTGAAATACCTGTAGCCAGGAGTGCTTTGTTTTGTAGCTTCGTTAATTGCTCCAATTTTTTATGCTGACCGCCACCTTCATACTTTCCTAAGCGCGGCTCGACAAATTTATCTGTAATCAAGGATATAACTACCGTGAGTACGAGAACGGAAGTCGCCATAAAGAACCAGTTATCCGTAACATTTACGGTCAAATTTGCATTCATGCCTTTCGCTACTTCCGAACTAATTCCTGAAAGCAAGACATCTGTTGTGACGATTAATAAGTTGGCAGTGAAACCTGAACCAACCCCAGCGATGGCAGCGAGCAACCCAGCAACAGGGTGCCGTCCCACAGCAAGGAAAATTAAAGCACCAAGGGGAGGCATAATAACAAGCGCAGCATCAGAAGAAACATGACTAAAAAAGGCAACAAATACAACTAAATAACTAGCGTATTTCCCTGAGACTTTTAACGACATTTTCCGAATCAAAACTTCTAACAATCCAACTTTTTCTGCTAATCCTACTCCTAGCATAAGAGCTAAAATAGATCCAAGTGGTAAAAAGCCGGAAAAGTTTTTAATCATATTCGGCAAAATCCATTGGATGCCTTCACGGCTTAAGAGGTTTTGAACTTCCACTTTCTCTCCACTTATCGGGTCCGATGCTGAAACATGGAATACTGATAAGAGAGCGGTTACAACAAATAAAAAGGCAATCATATAAATAAATAAGATAAAGGGGTGGGGGATTTTGTTTCCTATTCGCTCAACTCGATTGAAAAAACCACCCGTTTTATGATTTTGCAGATTAGTTGTATCTTTCATTACTTTTTGTTCCATTACATTCTCCTCCTAAACCTTCTTCCATTTGTAGTTTGTGCGTTTTGTACCATTCCATTTATACACTTTTTCTCTAAACATGCCTTAAACTCAAATTACCGTCTTTCATCCTTTGTGAACTTCATTAATTCCTTCGAATATACTGATTTTTATTTAACGAACATTTAACGCTATTTTCGTTAAATGTATTATATAATTAAGAATAATCTATTTCAATAAAATTTTCAGAAAAAAGGGAAAATATTTTCTGGTAATTGTTGTGAAATAAACAATGGGATTCAAAACCATTGAATGAATAAGCCCTGTCACTCTTGAACTCACGATAGATATGAAACCATATTAAGTAGCACCGTTTATTTATGTCAAACGGTGCTTCACATGCTTTTATAATTTGAGCTCATTTTTTATTCCCTGTTAAGGTTGGTTATTTTGATATAATAAAACTAATAGTATGATGTAGGGGTGAAATAAACTTGTATAAAATTGGGGTCGTAGGTCCACTTTCATCTATAAAGAAAATTCGGGATGTTACTAATGAATTTGAACATGAAATAGATTTTATTGATTTTCCATATGAAGATGCACGTGAGGTAACGGACATTATAAAAAATCACCAAAGTACAGTAAATGGTTGGTTTTTCTCTGGACCAGTTCCTTATAGAATAGCAAAAGGAATGTTGGATTCAGAGGCCAATTTTACATATTGTCCTCCTGTAGGATCTAGTTTATATAGATGTTTATTACAAATGTCTGCAGATCAAAAACATTTTTTCGATAAGTTATCCATCGATATGATTCGATTGGAAGACTTTTTTTTGCATGAGTCGCTGCAAGAGCTAGGGATTTCCACCGAACATATTTATGTAAAAACATTTGATGAACAATATGATTATCAAGAAATTGTTCAATTTCATCTTCAGTTGTGGAGGGAAGGGGAGATACATGCTGTCCTAACCGTTTTACAATCTGTATATGAGGCCTTGAAGAAAGAAAATGTTGCTGTCTACAAAATAAATATGACAAAGATGGAAATTCGGCAAGCGGTCAAGATTTTGATTGAAAAAGCAAAAAGCACCTATTTTAAAGATAGTCAGATAGGTGTTGAGATTATTGAAATTGATCAGTTTGATCAATTTGTGGACGAGGTTAATATTCGATATCATCTTCAGCATTTGGAGCTGAAAATTAAGCAAACATTGCTTTCACTTTGCGAAAAATTAGATGGATCCCTCATAGAAAATGGAAACGGCCGCTATCAAATATTTAGTTCACGCAAGGCAATTGAACGGGAAATTGGTAGCTTGCAAAGTACTGTACAATTACTGGCCCTTGATATGGATGTCTCAGTTGCAGTGGGTATTGGTTTTGGTGAGACGGCTGCATCAGCAGAAATCAATGCCCGTAAGGCGATCCGTCATTCGAAGAAGCAAGACAGTTCCGGTATTGTTGTTATCCAAGAAGATGGTGTAATGATTGAATCCGTAGGTAAAGAAGAACAATTGGCATATACCTTCCGTTCTAATGATAAAGAACTGCTAGATAAATTGAATCAGGCTAACATTAGTGTAAAAACGTATAAAAAGATAGAAGCATTGGTTGATCGTATGGGCTGGGACGGCTTCACTTCCTCAGACTTAGCTTCTCATTTATCCATGACCGTTCGAAATGCCCAGAGAATTATGAGTAGTTTGAGTGAAAGCGGTTTAGTGGAGTACAAAGGAGAAGAACTTCAATCGCCTCGGGGAAGACCACGTAAAATTTATATGTTAAAGAAGTAACACCTCGACGTTCTTGGTATACACGTAAATGAAATTCGAGTCCCGATGATAGTTTTGTGCATGAGGCTCCTAAAAAATGCTGTAAACTGCTAATTTCAGTCATAAGGGTGGTCAATAAAAAGTTTCCGGTGAGGTTAGCCAATATCCTAATTAGAACATAAAGTAAATTGAACCATTAAATTTATTCCTCCTTAGAACAAATAAGGAGATGTTTCTCTTGTCAAATTGTGGTTGTGATAACGGTGTTGGTGGATTTGGTGGAGGTTTCGCTTTTATAGTCGTTTTGTTTATACTCTTAATCATTGTTGGAACTGCTTGTTTCGGTGGCGGTCATGGCACCGTCCAAGGATATGGCGGTTTCTGTTAATAATAGTATATAAAGCGCACCCGTTGAAACGGACATAGTAAAAAAGTCGAGGCAGTTTTTAGGAGATGATCTCTGATTTGAACAGGGGTCATTTTTTTAATTCCATTGATATCTGTATGGTAGCATGATCTCATAAATTTCTTGATTTCACGTTTTAGATCTCCCCGGGTGGCTAAGAAACTTCGTGATCTTCCACGGTTGATTCACAAACTGCACTAGGGTAGGTGCATAACAGGACTTATGGGTATTCTCCTTAGTTTCTAACATGAGAAATATCCATTTCTAGGGGGGGAACTGAAAAATTCCATCCTCTGAGGTCCAGTTCTGCTTCATGGAAAGGAATAGATACCTGAATGATTGCCCATTCTTCACCCAATCTTCCTGCATAAAATACTTAAACCCAATAGATTGTGAAGGAGGTGATTACTTGAGCGAAAAAAAAGGAACAAACGCCTCTTCTAATAACCATTCTCACTGTTTTGAACCATTTATAAGTCCCAATCCCATTACTTCATTTAATCCTGTCCAACGCTTTCCTAAAATTGATAAAACAGCATTTGTAAGTCAGTTTTCCAGTGTCATAGGTGATGTTACCATTAGTAACAATGTCTATGTAGCTCCTAATGTAAGTATACGTGCGGATGAAGGAACTCCTTTTTATATAGGTTCCAATTCAAATATACAGGATGGAGTAATTTTACATGGTTTATTAAATAACAGGATTTTAGTTGAAAAAAAAGGGTATTCAATATTCATTGGTAATTAAGTGACCATTGCTCATGGTGCCCTTGTCCATGGTCCTTGTTATATTGCAGACAAAGTATTTGTTGGTTTTAATTCCATTGTTTATACCGCAATTGTAGGAAGAGGCGCATTTATTTCTTATAATACAGTAGTAACAAATGGCGTTCGGATACCACCTGATAGTTTTGTACCACCTGGAGCTAATATTGATTCGCAGGAAAAAGCGGATGCACTTTCACGAGTGCCAAAGGATAGTAAGGAATTTGCACATGAAGTTCAACGAGTCAATCAGGAATTCCCCGCATCTTATCACCTGTTATTTGGGGAAAATCGTTGTTCCAGCGGATTTGCCTATGACCAGTGAAGTGTATGCTGGATCGTGTCCTGTTCGTAGAGGAATCTTTATAGAAATGCGAAGCTGTCTTTGAGGCAGCTTTTTTATTGTAATGGGCGGGGAAGTATAATAATTCCTAAAAGGAGATGTTCACGAATAAAAGTGTTGCATGATAAAATGATTCAAAAGAGAAAAGCTTGGCGTGGGTATGAATACAACTATTTCTTTTTGCTGCCGATATGATCAAGAGTAACAAGACAACTGCAAATTGAGCAATAGTTAGACAGCGGAAGAATTAGGATTACGATATCATGACTTAGATTAAACTAGGATATTCTACAAAGAACAATGAATCTATTACAGATTATAAAGGAAGTCGATTACTGGATGTATAAAATCGGACTGGTCGGTCTAAAAACTTCTATAGAACAAATTTTAATCTTGGCAGAAGAATATAAACATGAGTTGGAATTCATCTCTTTGCCCTATGTAAAGACAGAAGAGGTAGAGAATATTGTAAAGGAATATGATTCTAACGTACATGCATGGCTTTTTTCTGGACCACTTCCCTATGAAATTGCCAAAAGGACACTAGGTACAGATAAAATAATGGTCCATGTTCCAGCCACGGAATCAGGTTTTTATAAATCCTTTTTAGAGATGATCTACGAACAAGGGAAAATCATTGAGCATCTAAGTATTGATACTATGTCCTCAAATAATATTAGCGAAGAAGCTTTGTCACAGTTGAATATAAAAACCAAAAAGATTTATACGAAAGTGTTTGAGACAGATGTTGATACGGATGAATTGGTACATTTTCACTTGAATTTATGGAATACGGGGAAGACAGAAGGAGCTTTTTCTTGTTTTCCGTCCGTGTGTGACGCTTTAAGGGAATATGGCATTCCAGCCTATCGTATGTCGATGAGTAAGATGGAAGTGCGGCAAACGCTTCGAATTCTTTCTGAAAAAGTAAAGACATCCTACTTTAAAGATACACAAATCGGAGTTGAAATCATTGAAGTCGAATATTTTAACAAAGTGGCAGAGGATATGAAAACTCCATATCATTTACAGTACTTGGAGCTTCGCCTAAAAGAAATGTTGATTCAGCTTGGAGAAAAAATAAATGGTTCCTTTTCAGAGAAAGGGAATGGAAGGTACATGATTTTTAGTTCTCGCGGCGCAATTGAACGAGAAATCATTACGCTCGAAGATACCATTCAAAAATTGGCCTTTGAAGCAGATACACCCGTTACCGTTGGAATTGGCTTCGGCGAGACTGCCTATTCAGCGGAAATCAATGCTTTTCGTGCTATTCAACATTCGAAAGAGATGAAAAAGCGTGAAATTGTGATTATTCAAGATGATGGAAAAATTATCGAATCACCAGGCAAAAAGAAAGAACTGCAATATGATACCCGTTCCCACAATAAACCCCTTATAGAAAAGTTGAAAAATGGAAATATCAGTGTTAAAACGTATAAGAAAATATCGGCTCTCGTTCAAAGAATGGGCTGGAGTGATTTTACTACAAAGGATTTAGCGACACATCTTGAGATGACAGAGCGCAATGTACGGCGAATTGTTGCAGATATGTGCGAAGTTGATTTGGCACAATGTATTGGGGAAGAGGCTAACGCCACTCGTGGAAGGCCGAGTAAAATTTATCAATTATTATAAATTATAGGCACCCATAATTTGGGTGCTTCAGTTTGTAGACAAAAGGGGTTCGGAATTAAAAAATTCTGAAACCCTTTTGAAATTCCCTTTGAATTTTCGCCT